>NZ_FR886714.1:0-11243 GCF_000436615.1 Blautia sp. CAG:237 | reverse complement strand
GCTGCCAGGAAATCGCCCGGCAGCCGCTTTGACTTTTATTTAGAATAACTTGCTTTCCCAAAAACAGACCCTTTCACCTTGGAAAGTGCGGTGAGGACGATCATTCCGAAGATTCCGCAGGAGATGACTTCGCCGGCACCGACGGTCAGCATCATAAGCGGGATTGGAAGGTTCACACCGTATCCGTAGTAAAGAACGAAAGGTACGATAACCGTATTAGCTACGATCGGCGGCAATGGAGCAAGCCATTTGCTGGAACCGCGCAGTTTGTAAGTAAAGACTGCACCGATCAGTGTTGCGATACTTCCGAAGATGATATCTACAGGGATTGCACCGCCAAGCAGGTTGGAGAGGATACATCCTACAAATAATCCCGGAATTGCAGCAGGTGTGAAGTATGGAAGGATCGTCAGTGCCTCAGAGAAGCGAACCTGTACTTCGCCGTAGCTTAATGGGGCAAACAGCAGAGTCAGAACTACGTAGATAGCACCGATAGTGGCTGCCTGCACAAGGAACATTGTGTTTTTGCTTTTCATTATTCAGTTCTCCTTTAGTTTTGTTTTACATGTGGAAGGTCACGAACACATGATTCATTTTACGCCGGGAATCGGCGGGAAGCCCTGTAAGACCTTGGTGTATTGCATATCGGGGAAACGCCAGCGGCGCATCCGCTGATTTTGCGGGCTTCATAGCGGTAATGAGTATAGCATAACAACACAGGAAATGCAAGAAAAAAAGAATACCGCATCCCTGAAATACAATCAGAGAAGCGATATTCTTTAGAAATATCAGATACATAAAAATATCAGTTTTAAAATCAGAATTTAATTTCTTTTCCTTCCCGACGCCACTGTCTGAACTCAGCAGAAGCAGAGAGCAGAAGGTCGGAAGAAGAGTTCAGGGCTGTCTCTACGGAGTCCTGGATAACACCGATGATGAAACCAACTGCAACAACCTGCATGGAGATATCATCAGAGATACCAAACAGAGAGCATGCCATCGGGATCAGAAGAAGAGATCCACCGGCAACACCGGAAGCACCGCAGGCTGAAAGTGCAGCCAGGAGACTCAGGATGATCGCAGTCGGGATATCTACATGGATACCAAGTGTAAAGGCAGTGGCCATTGTCATAACCGTGATCGTGATCGCTGCACCATCCATATTGATCGTTGCACCGAGCGGGATAGTTACAGAGTAAGTATCTCTGTCAAGTCCCATTTCCTCGCAGACTTTCATGTTTACAGGAATGTTGGCGGCAGAACTTCTGGTGAAAAATGCAGTCAGCGCGCTTCTCTTCAGGCAATGGAAGATCAGCGGATAAGGATTCTTGCGGATGCACCAGTAAACGAGCATCGGGTTGGTAACAAAATAGATAAACAGCATACAGCCAACCAGCAGAAGAAGCAGTTTACCGTAAGTAGTAAAGATATCCAGTCCGTTTGTAGATACTGTGTTGAACACGAGACCGAAGATACCAAATGGTGCCATGTTGATGATCCAGGTAACAACTGTGGAAAGTCCGTTTGCAACATCAGCAAGAACGTTCTTGGTCATGTTGTTGGCAGCACGTAAAGCAAGTCCAATCAGGACAGCCCACATCAGGATTCCAACATAGTTTGCATTTACGAGAGAAGAAACAGGGTTTGCAACGACGTTCAGCAGAAGGTTGTTGAGGACTTCTGCGATACCCTGTGGTGCAGCAGTATCAGCAGCAGCAGTTGTCAGTGTCAGTTCAACCGGGAAGATCATGCTTGCAAATACTGCGATCACAGCGGCAAGAACGGTACTGAACATGTAAAGTATGATTACGGTTTTGATAACACCGCCGTGAGATTTTCCGGCATTGCACAGAGAACTGATAACCAGGAAAAATACAAGAAGCGGTGCGATCGCTTTGAGGGCTCCGACGAATACGTCACCCAGAATAGAGACTGCAGAAGCTCCCGGTGCAGCGATTCCCAGGATGGCTCCCAGGATCAGTCCTACGAGGATTCGCTTGACCAGTGCGATCTCAGTCCATTTGGTCCAAAGTTTTTTCATTTGTTTACTCCCTTTCCTTTTACCTCTTTAATATGGTAAAACATTAATAAAGCATATTATAAACGAAAAATGCTTATAGTGCAACAAAATCATAAATTTTCGTAGACATATTTTGGAAGTTGCGGTAAGATGATACAAGGTTGCTGTGAACAGTAACGATACAGGCTGATGTCAATATCAGTAATTACAGAAAGGCAGATTTACAGATATGGAAGAGAAGATTCTTGATTTCATCATGGAGTACGCACAGGAGAACGAAAACGTTCCGTTTCAGGTTATTGAGGAAACGTTTAATATTCAGATGGATGAGAGCTTACGATCTATCATCAGTGATGCAATCTGGGACAGAGACAATGTTTCAGATGTAGTCATCGAAAATGAAGGCTATGTGATCAGTTGTTTCGAGGACTGATCGTTAAGTCAGGGAAAGTAAAGTGTTTGGCAAATACAGGGCAGAGACGGAATGGCGTTCTCTGCCCTGTGTTTTTTGCCATAAACAGTTATTTTTTACGGTTAAGATCTTCCAGGATCGTGGTGTTGACATCATCTTCGTATTTACGCATCTGAACCTGCATAGGTGTGGGGTCAGCAGAAAACTTCAGATGACTGAAATGATTAAAGAAGAACAGGACTCCGATGGCGAGCCCAATGGAATAAGAAATCTCCAGTATGGTAAAACCGCTGGAGATTTTTCCTGTTACCTGAAAATAGATCTTTTGGAAAAGTGTGCCGACATCCACATCCGTATTAAAGGTCATGATGGAAAATGCCGCGCCAAAAAACGTGGCAAGGCAGACAAGGATCACTTTGAGCCAGCGGAAAAGCGTGCCGGGAGTGGATTCTTTTTTATAGGTAAGAATGAAGTCAGGTTCGCCGACAGGTGTGATCGTAAGTTCCGGTTCTTTTTTCTGGATCATGTCGACAAGATCCATGACAGACATGACATACCTTCCCGGCTTTTCTGAATCCAGGTTCGCAACAGGCAAGACACGGAGCCTGTTCAAAATTTTGGGATTGGTACAGGAAAGCCGTGCGATATCCTGGAGATACACATGGGGATGCTGTACCTGTATGTTCATGTCAAGCTGTAAATATAAAGTATCACTCATAAAAATCTCCTTCTGAAAGACCGCAGGTCAGTCTTTCATTTTGGGTTTGAAGATCAGGCTGGCGAGATAGGAAAAAATCAGCGCAGCAGAAACTCCAGTCGCACAGGCTGTGAATCCCCCGGTAAAAAGTCCGAGGAAACCGTCCTGGTCGATGGCTTTTTTCATACCTTTCCAGAGAACCTGCCCGAAGCCGAGAAGCGGAACAGAAGCGCCGGCACCTGCATAGTCGGCAAATGGCTGATAGATTCCGATCGCGCTCAAAAGAGCACCCGAGCAGACCAGAATGACCATGACCCGCCCGGGCATCAGCTTGGTCTTATCAAGAAGGATCTGGACCAGGGCACAGATCACACCGCCGACCCAGAATGCATTAAAATAATCCATAAAAAACTCCTTTCAGGATAATTGAATGTGTTCAAGAACGATTCCGTGGGCGATTCCCGGAACGGATTCTCCTTCATTAAAGCTTACTTTGGAGAGCATTGCCCCGGTAGGCACGAACAGGACACGTTTCCACTGGCCGGTAACGATGCGCGGCAGGATAAACGCAGCCAGCACGGAGGCGGCGCAGCCGCAGCCGCTTCCGCCGGAATGCGTATCCTGTGATTTGTTATCAAAGATCAGAAGTCCGCAGTCATGATGGATGGAACTGATGGAAAGACCCTTTTCCCGGAGCAGATCAAATAAGATCCTCTGTCCGACCACGCCGAGATCTCCGGTGATAATGGCATCGTAATCGGAAGGCTTCCGGTCAAAATCGGTCAGATGGCGGCAGATCGTATCGCAGGCAGCAGGAGCCATGCAGCCGCCCATATTCATGGAATCACGAAAACCAAAATCGACAACCGTTCCGGTAGTAAGCGCAGTGACTGCCACACAGCCGTTTTCGTGCCGGAGGGGAGAGGCATTTTCTGTGTTTTCCGGAACTGGCGGATTGTTTCCAAGGACACAGGCTCCGCTTCCCGTCACTGTCCAGGTTGCAGAGAGCGGGCGCTGGTTTCCATAGCCGAGCGGAAAACGAAATTCCTTTTCGGCAGTAGCAAAATGACTGGATGTGGCGCAGAGGATATGTGCACCGTAACCGGCTGCGACGGACATGGCTCCGAGGGAAAGGGACTCACCGATCGTGGAGCAGGCACCATACAGCCCATAAAACGGAATCCCCATATCAGCAATGCCAAAAGAAGATGCGATCGTCTGTGCAAGAAGATCCCCGGCAAATGCCATTCGGATATCAGAAGGCTTAAGACCGGCTTTTCCGATCGCAAGTACAGCAGTTTCTTTCTGGAGAGTGCTTTCTGCGTTTTCCCAGGTATCTGTCCCGAAGCGTGGATCTTCGCTCACCATATCAAAACAGTCTCTGAGCGGTCCTTCGCCTTCTTTTTTGCCGACGATCGAAGCTGCACTTTGAATATAGACCGGTTCCTGAAAAGCGAGGCTTACTTTTCCGGTCTGAGCTGCTGGTTTCATCCGATCACCTCCATAAGTTTGAGAATATAATAGACAATGCCAAGAAGCCAGGAACTTAAGATCCCGTACAGGATCACAGGACCAGCGATTGTAAAGATCTTGCAGCCGATGCCGAAGATCTGTCCTTCTGCCTGGAATTCGATCGCGGAAGAGGCAACCGAGTTTGCAAAACCGGTGATCGGAACAAGTCCCCCGGCGCCTCCGAACTTTCCAATCTTGGAATACAGATTCAATCCGGTAAGAAGTACACTCAGAAAGATCAAAATAAGCGAGCACCAGTTTCCGGCAGTCTCTCTGTCTGCGCCCATGGTCTGAGCGGTGTTTAAGATCCACTGTCCGAAAAGACAGATCAGGCCTCCTGTGATAAAGGCTTTTAGCATATTTACAGGGAGACTGTGAGAGGGGGTGATGGATTTGACATACTGCTCATATTTTTTCTGCTTTTTTATTTGCTGTTCTGAAGGCATGAAATCTCCTTTCTGTTTGACTTTTGTCTGGTTTATGCATATAATAATGAGGCTTATTGCCAGCCAAGGAAATAAAAAAGAAGTGTGCCGGTACATTTCCCGGCAGCGATCGCTATGATAATGGCAGGAAAACCTTCCGTCAGACGGATCCTTCTGGAAAAAACAGGGAAGACGTCAGCGACTTCCGCCAGCGCGAGGATCCAGCTTCCGAGGAATATCCCGGAAAAGACACCATACAGTATCAGAAACGGGACTCCAAGCGGCAGAGAGATCTCAAAGATCCAGAAAAGATTTCCGAGTACGAATCCAAGCAGGGTCATATCCTCGTAAAGCAGGATAGAATCTGCAGTATGTGTGATCCCGGCATATCTTGGAAGAATGGAAAGTCCGATCATCAGTCCGACAGCACCGCCGGCAATGATAACTCCTGAACATATTCCTGCAAAGCCAAGAAAAATCTGCTGCCACATACAAAAGAACTCCTTTTTTATTGATTTTGATGAGTAGTATGTGAAAATCTGAGAGAATCATACATTAATTCTTAAAAAAATATGAAAACCTGTACTTTTATTTGATTGGATAGTATAATTAAAAGGAATGGGAATGCACGGCATTTTCAATATTATTTATAAGGATGTTACGAGGAGGTTTTGCATGTACGACGCATATTCCCGAATGGAGATCCTGCTAGGTCAGAAGGGAGTTAACCGTCTGAGTACAGCTAAGATTGCTGTTTTCGGTCTGGGAGGTGCAGGCTCCTATACAGTG
Source organism: Blautia sp. CAG:237 (assembly GCF_000436615.1). Lineage (NCBI taxonomy): Bacteria > Bacillati > Bacillota > Clostridia > Lachnospirales > Lachnospiraceae > Blautia > Blautia sp. CAG:237. The sequence goes on along the minus strand of NZ_FR886714.1, from coordinate 5,388 downwards.
GAAGCACTGGCACGATGCGGGGTTGGCAGTCTTACACTTGTGGATCATGAGGCAATAACGGTCACAGATATCAACAGGCAGCTTTATGCGCTGCAGTCTACGATCGGCCATAAGAAAGTTCAGATAGCCAAAGAACGGGTCCATAATATAGACGAGGATATTCTGGTTCACACCTATGAAACATATTATAATGAAGACACTATGGGGTTATTCGATCTGAAAGCCTATGATTATATTGTGGATGCAATGGATACTGTTTCATCCAAGATCCTTCTGATAGAGCAGGCTCAGAAATATCAGGTTCCGGTTATCTCATGCCTGGATATGGGGAATAAGCTGAATCCGTCAAGCCTGGAGATCATGGATATCTCACGTGTTGCGGCAGATCCGGCAGTAAAGAAAATGCGTGCGGAACTTCGCAGGAAGGGAGTACGCAGGCTGAAGGTACTGTGCTCCAGAGAACATTCACGCAGAGGTTTTGAATTCAGAAGAAATAAAGAAAATATCGAGAGAAATATCCATGGAAGCATTTCTTTTGTGCCGGGGGTTGCAGGACTTATGACAGCAGGAGAAGTAGTACGGGATATTTTGTCAGAAAAACACAAAAAATAATATGAAGATCAGGAAAATAAGCCTGAGGTTTAAAATAAATAGAAAGATAGAGGATAGCATTTGTGAATGAGCAGATCAGACAGAAATTTTGCCTGCAATTAGGAACAGAGCAGGTGCTCTTTGATGAGCCGATGAAGAAACATACAACTTTTCGTATCGGCGGTCCGGCAGATGTTTTTGTGATGCCGAGAACAATAGAAGAAGTGAGTAAGGCGCTTGAGATATGCAGACAGGAACAGCTGCCATATTTCATACTTGGAAACGGAAGCAATCTTCTGGTCAGCGACCAGGGGTACAGAGGCGTGATTATCCAGCTGGACCGCAATATGGAGGAGATCACAGTAGATGGTACAGAGATCCGTGCAGCAGCGGGGGCGCTTCTTTCTTCCATCGCTGTGGCGGCCAGAAGAGCTTCTCTTGCAGGTTTTGAGTTCGCAGGAGGGATCCCGGGTACACTTGGAGGAGCTGTTGTGATGAATGCGGGTGCATATGGCGGAGAAATGAAGGATGTACTCAAAGAAGTCACTGTGATGACAGGAGACGGCGAAATTCGTGTGATCCCGGCATCAGAGCTTGAGATGGGCTACAGAACAAGCATCATCAAAAAAGCAGGTTATCTTGTGCTCGGCGCAACGATCTCACTTAAGGAAGGTAATCTGGAAGAGATCAAAGCGCTTACCAGAGAACTCAGTGAGAAGCGTACTTCGAAACAGCCGCTTGAATTTCCAAGCGCAGGAAGTACATTCAAACGTCCGGAAGGATATTTTGCAGGCAAGCTGATCATGGACAGCGGTCTTCGCGGATATCAGATCGGAGGAGCGAGAGTATCTGACAAGCATTGTGGTTTTGTAATCAACGCAGGAGATGCAACAGCGCAGGATGTTGTGGCACTGATGGATCATGTGACAGAGGTAGTCCGTGAGAAATACGGAGTGACTCTGGAACCAGAAGTGAAATTTTTGGGGGATTTTAACTAAACTGCAAAGCAGTTGAGAAACGGGAGATAAGAGATGCGACTGGTAATTGTTACAGGAATGTCCGGCGCGGGCAAATCTACGGCGATGAAGATGCTGGAAGACGCACAGTATTTCTGTGTGGATAATCTGCCAATCCAGCTGGTGGGGAAATTTGTCTCTCTGGTGTCGGCAAACAAGGGAGAGGATGTTCAGAATGCAGCAATTGGACTGGATGTCCGCAGCGGCAGATATCTGGAGGGGCTGGAAGAAGTACTTGACCAGCTTAAAGCGGAGGGATATAAGTTCGAGATCCTTTTTCTTGATGCAGATGACCGCACACTGGTCAAACGATACAAGGAAACAAGGAGAACACATCCGCTTGCCATGACAGGGCGCGTGGATGAAGGAATACAGAAGGAGCGGGAATGTTTAAGTTTTCTCAAAGAACATGCCGACTATATCATAGATACGACACATCTTCTCACCAGAGAACTCAAAAAAGAACTGGACAAGATCTTTGTAGAAAATGGCAAATTCGACAATATGATGATCTCTGTATTGTCATTTGGATTCAAGTATGGAATCCCGGAGGATGCGGATCTTGTGTTTGATGTGCGATTCCTTCCCAATCCTTATTATGTGGATGAACTGCGGCCGCAGACAGGGATGGATGATGGCGTCTACAATTATGTGATGCAGAACCAGGTGGCACAGGATTTTGCCGACAAACTGGAAGATATGATGAAATTTCTGATTCCGAATTATGCAAAGGAAGGCAAGACCAATCTCGTGATCGCAGTCGGATGCACAGGCGGTAAGCATCGGTCTGTTACACTGGCGCGTGTCCTTTATGACCGCCTTCATGCAGAAAGGGGATATGGGATCCGCCTGGAACACAGGGACATCGGTAAGGATGCGCTTCGCAAAAAATAAGTAATATAAGAACAGGAGAGAACGGGAATTGTCTTTTTCAGGGATGGTGAAAGAAGAACTTTCCAGGCAGGTCAGCACAGCAAGACACTGCAGGATCGCAGAAATAGCTGCACTTTTGAGTGCCTGTGGCAGAATGACAGCAGACGGGATCCTACATTTTCAGACTGAAAATTATGCTGTTGTAAGAAAGTACTTTACATTGTTGACAAAAACCTTTAATATAGATACAGCAATAGCTATTCGGGAAAGCTGTCAGATGAAAAAAGGAAAAGTATATTTTGTCGAAATTGCAGACCCGGCACAGATAGAGACTGTACTTCAGGGGACGAAACTTTCTGTAGATAAATGTAGCGGAGAAACGTTATATGCAGGCAATGGGCTCGTTATACAGCAGAGCTGCTGTAAGCGGGCTTTTATCCGCGGGGCGTTTCTGGCATCCGGTTCGATCAGTGATCCGGAGAAAGGGTATCATTTTGAAATCGTCTGTTCAGACGAGCAGAAAGCAGAGCAGCTTCGGGAACTTATCCGCAGCTTTGAGATCGATGCCAAAATTGTCATGCGCAAGAAGTCATATGTGGTCTATGTGAAAGAGGGCGCGCAGATCGTAGATATGCTGGCAGTTATGGAGGCAAATGTAGCTTTGATGAACCTTGAGAATATCAGGATCGTCAAGGAAATGCGAAATACTGTCAACAGGAAAGTAAACTGTGAAACAGCGAATATCAACAAAACGGTGAATGCAGCAGTGAAGCAGACAGAGGACATCAGATTGATTCAGGAAAAGATGGGGTTTCACAATCTGAACGAAGGTCTTGCTGAGATCGCGGAGCTGAGACTGCAGTATCCGGAAGCTACACTAAAAGAATTAGGTATGATGTTAAATCCGCAGGTTGGGAAGTCGGGGGTAAATCACCGCTTAAGAAAGCTCAGCCAGATCGCTGACGGACTGCGGGTGAACGAGGAGGAGTTATTATGATTAAAAAACCAATCACTATTCAACTGTCTACAGGACTTGAAGCACGTCCGGTTGCACAACTGGTACAGGTTGCAAGCCAGTTTAACAGTGAGATCTATGTTGAGATTGGAAGAAAGAAAGTAAATGCCAAGAGTATTATGGGAATGATGACATTAGGGCTGGACGCAGGTGAAGAGATCACACTTTCTGCAAATGGCGATGACGAAGAAGCAGCCATGACAAGCATAGAGAAGTATTTAAGCAACAATCAGTAATAAAAGAATCATAGCAGAATAATAAGAAGCATTGCCCGGAAGAAGACCAGTCCGGTGTAATGCTTTTTTATATTTCAGACATTGCCGGAAATACAAGATTATAATTGACCATAAAACAAAAACAAGGTATAATATTAAAATGTTAATGAATGTAAACCAAAAGCGAGGGAGATACCAATGTCTAAATTTTTGAAGTTTATTGTACATTTCGTAATTATATGTACGATCGCCCTGATACTCGGTATGGCACTGCCGCCATTTTTCGGAGTTACAACGGTGATTGTAGACAGCACAGATAAGGCCACTAATCTGCCGATGGGATCCATAACGTATGCGATACCGGTAAAGACAGAAGAGGTAACAGCAGGGACTCCGATTCTGGTAAAGAAGGATTCCATGACATACCGTTATAATCTTGTAAATGTAAACAGAGAGAATAACACAGGTACAGTGATTGATTCAAGTGCGTCTGCACAGAGCAATATCACAGTTTCTGTCAAGAACTGGGTGCAGAAGGTTGTAGTTACAATTCCTTTCGTGGGATATATCCTGACTGCGACAGAGAGCACAGAAGGACTGATCATTCTTGGTCTGGTAGTCCTTTTCCTCATCATTCTCTATGTTGTGGCAGAACTTCTCAAGAAAGAACCGGAAGACGAGTACGAAGATCTTGGTGGAGAACGCAGACATGTTAAGACTGCCAAGGAACTTCGTATGGAAGAAAAAGCCCGTGCGAAACGTATGGACGAAGAGGACAGAGAACTTCTTTATGGCGAGAAAGCCCACCGTAAGCAGGCCAAGAAAGAAGAAAAGAAACGCAAAAAGATCCGCACAGGCGGATTTGTAGATGAAATCTATGAGGATGACCTGGAGGAAGAACCGACACAGAAACCACAGCGCCCGGTAAGAAATGTCCAGGTGGCAACAAGCGAGGCACATGAACTTCTGAAGAAGGAAATTGCTGCTGCTACCGCAGAGGATTCCGATAATGACCAGGATGTATATGAGACCACAGGGAACTATACAGAGGATCTCCCGGAGATCCAGGAGTCTGAGGAAGAACCGGAAGAAGAGAAACCAGTAGAGATCAGGAAAATGGCGATCCCGAGTTACTCTGCTTCCCAGCTCGCTGACAAAGCAAGAAAGGCCGGCGATGCTCCGGATATCGTAAGAGATTCCATTACCAAGGTCACTTTGTTTGACTATTCCGATATCATCGGTGGTGATGAGGAATCCGAAGAATAACTGAATAATATCCTATTATATATAGGAAGAAAAATGTTAAATGAGATGCAGTGAGGGGATACAGAATCCTTTCACTGCATTTTGCACTATAATAAGAAGAAAGTACCATAAATTATTGTGCACAAATTTCTTCAAAAAAATAAAAAAAAGACTTGCATAATTCGGAATCATCGTATATACTAATATTTGCTGTGACATGATAGCTATGAAGCGCGAGGTTGCTGCCAGTTACCGGCAGGTTTTCCGTGGAGCGAATGTCAAGTTAGGAAACTGACGACAAGTCACTGTACAAGTTCAGAAACCATCATCGGGATGGACGTGTGGATAAATGTCGCATGACACACACGGAGATGTGTACAGTCGCCGCTTGTCGTACTGCATAATTGAGTACGAATAGGAGGAGACTTTTTTT
>NZ_FR886713.1:10386-11852 GCF_000436615.1 Blautia sp. CAG:237 | reverse complement strand
GTGGAAAAACGGACTTGGAACAGCTCTTACCGCATATGCAGCAGGCACAGGTTCATGGGATGATGTTGTAAGTGCATTCGTTGACGGATGGGCTACAGAGAAAGCTCTCTCCGAGTAATCAAAATAACATGTGATCAATCATCAAGAGGAGGCGAGGTTCTTGCCTCCTCCTGTGAGTTCTATGAGAGGGAAAGAGGAGAATTAAAATGGTAGGAAGAACGATCAAAAAGTGGTGGCCGATTTTTGTATTGCCGACTTTTGCGGCATTTGTTATCGGTTTCCTTTGGCCTTTTATCTGGGGCATTTATCTTTCATTTTGTAAATTTACAACCGTAAATGATGTAACCTTTGTCGGATTTTCGAACTATTCCAAGATCTTACTGGATAACACCTTCAGTCATTCATTCTGGCTGACTGTTGTGTTTGCTTTTGTTTCCAGTATTCTGATCAATGTGCTGGCATTTTCCATCGCACTGGTACTCACCAAGGGATACAGAGGAACCAATGCATTCCGTACCGTATTCTTTATGCCTAACCTGATCGGTGGTATCGTACTTGGATATATCTGGCAGACACTGTTAAACGGACTGCTCTCCAAATGGGGACAGCCTTTGCTTTCACTTTCTGCAAGAAACGGATTCATCGGTATGCTGATTCTTCTGATGTGGCAGCAGATCGGATATATGATGATCATCTACATAGCAGGTCTGAACAACGTTTCTCCTGATCTGGTCGAAGCAGCACAGATCGACGGTGCGACAAACAGACAGATCCTGTTCAAGATCAAGATCCCGATGATTATGCCGTCTGTTACAATCTGTACTTTCCTGACTCTGACAAACGGATTCAAGATGTTTGACCAGAACCTTTCTCTTACAGGAGGAGATCCGGGTAAACAGTCACAGTTACTGGCTTTGAATATTTATGATACATTTTATGCAAGAAGCGGCGCTCAGTGGAAGGGTATCGGCCAAGCAAAAGCAGTTGTATTCTTCCTGCTGGTTGTAGCGATCGCACTGATACAGCTTCGTGCAACATCATCTAAGGAGGTGCAGCAGTGATGGAAAATAAGAAAAAAAATCCGGTTGCGTCAATTATTTTGACGCTGATCTGCATCCTCTGGATGTATCCGATCGTACTGATCTTAGTCAACTCTTTAAAGAAAGAAGCTGCGATTACAACTTCAGGTGTATTCAGTCTTCCTACAGCTGAGACATGGAATGGTGTTGCAAACTTTGTGGCAAGTGTTACACAGATGGATTTCCTCAAATCCTTCTGGTACAGTCTTGTGATCTCAGTGATGTCCGTTGTTCTGATCATGCTGTGCTGCTCTATGGCAGCCTGGTACATTGTTCGTGTAAACGGAACATTATCCAAGGTTTTCTATTACCTTTGCGTATTCAGTATGGTAGTACCGTTCCAGATGGTTATGTTCACACTGGCAAAAACAGCTGATACCTTACGTC
>NZ_FR886713.1:0-10366 GCF_000436615.1 Blautia sp. CAG:237 | reverse complement strand
ACAGCTGATACCTTACGTCTAAACAATCCATACAATATTTGTATTATCTATCTTGGATTTGGTGCAGGTCTGGCGGTCTTTATGTTTACAGGATTTGTAAAGGGTATCCCGCTTGAAATCGAAGAAGCGGCTCTGATCGATGGCTGTACACCTCTGCAGGTATACTTCAAGGTTCTGATCCCGATCCTGAAACCAACAATTATCTCTACCGCGATCCTGGAACTGATGTGGGTATGGAATGACTACCTTCTGCCGACACTGGTACTGGATATCAAGAAATATCGTACCATTCCGATGGCAGTCCAGTATTTCCGCGGAAGCTTCGGACATGTGCAGATGGGACCGATGATGGCAAGTATCATGATCGATATCATTCCGATCATTATTGTATATCTGGTATGCCAGAAACACATTATCGAAGGTGTTGTAGCCGGCGCAGTCAAAGGCTGATAATTACATAACGAAAATTCAGTCTCCGGGAAGAAATATTCTTTCCGGGGACTTTGTGGTATAATGAAAAAGATAAATATAAGACACAGACAGGAGAATGCATGACAAACGTTTTAATTGTAGATGACGAAAAAATCGAACGAGAGGGGCTGAAATATCTGCTTTCCAGAGAGGAAGGAGAGCGTACCGTCTTTGAAGCGGCCAACGGCAAACAGGCGCTACAGGTTCTGCGCTCCGAGGATATCCAGCTTCTTCTGACAGATATCAAGATGCCGCACATGACCGGCCTGGAGCTTTCAAAGAAAGCCAAAGAAGAAAATCCCAACCTCCAGATCATCATATTTAGCGGCTTCAGCGACTTCACCTTTGCGCAGGAGGCGATCCGCTACGGTGTGACCGAATACATCCTCAAACCGGTAAATCCGGATGATTTCCACAAAGTGTTGGAGCGCGCAGAGAGCGAGATCAGCAAACGAAGAAAAAAAGAAAGCCGCGAGATCAAAGAGAAAAACTTCCTTCAGCAGTATTTTCTCCAGAGCTATCTCTACTCCGGCAAAAAAGAGATCCTGCAAAAAGCCGGCGAACTCATTGATCTGGACAAGTGGAACAGCTGGCACTGCGCGATCCTGATCGAGTCAGATGTGGCACTTTTTGATACAGCAGAAGAAAATCTGGAACAGGAACTGCAGAAAGAACTCCACAGGATGTTTTTCTACATGAACCTGAATGCAAGACAGTCACTCATTCTGTTCCAGGATGTGTACTGCGATTATCAGCTTGTGGCAAATCATATCTATAATTTCCTGAAACGTGAGTACATGGAGCGGTTTTATCTTGCCGTGAGCAGGAAGTTTGACGGATGTGAAAGTCTTCCATCTGTTCTGGAGCAGCTGGAACAGCAGATGGAGGAGAAATTCTATCATCCGGACAAGCATGTGTTTACCAATGAGGATGAAGTGCTTGGCATGGCAGTCGGAGAAGTGCAGGATTCTCAGCTTATGCAGGCGATTTCCGAGGATATCACCCGCAAGGATATAGAACAGCTCTGGAGACATTTTGAATGCCTTAAGGAAAAATACCATGATAACACCCAGTATTCTGCGATGTATATCAAATTTGTATTTTCTAACGTGATCCAGGAGCTTTTTCAGGAAAACCAGTTTTCCGGTGAGCACAAACTGGAACACGAGATCGAACGCCTCTATAACTGCAGGAATATTATGGAGATCCTTTCTGTGACAGAGGACAATATCAAAGAGTACGAGGCTTTTCTGGAGCGTTCCATGAACAGTTCAAGGAATGAAGTGACTGCCGTCAAGAATTATATCTATCAGCATTATGAAGAAGACCTGAATCTGGAAATGCTGGCGGAAAAAGTATATCTGTCTTCCGGCTACTTAAGCTTTATCTTCAAAAAAGAGACCGGCATGAACCTCAATCGCTACATCCGTGTCTTCCGTATGAAAAAAGCCAAAGAACTTCTCTGCAGTACCAACATGAAGGTAGCACAGATCAGTGAAAAAGTAGGATTCGCCAACGTTTCCTATTTCTGCCGGAGTTTCCGGGAATATTATGGAAGCAGCCCGGAATCTTACCGGAAAGGAACAGGAGAGGATGAACAGACTTCGTAAATGGATCAAAAACATGAAATACCGGCACAAGCTGACGATTCTTCTGGTCGTGACTGCCTTGGTGCCGATGACAGTTCTTGCCCTTTATGCCCACAGCAGACAGAGTACGATGGTCCGAAGCAGTGATCTGGAGGATATGCAGTCGATCATCGACCAGACGAAGGAGAGTATTGACAGTCAGACTGCCGTTTACAGCAGTCTTTTGAATTATCTTACTTATTCGCCGGATATTGAGGAGATCATCAAGGAAAAAAACATCGATAATTACACGGCATATGAGAAATACACCGAGATCGCAGATCCTCTTCTGTCCGTGCCGAAATCCTATCACGATGCGATCAACCGCATTCAGCTTTTTGCCGAGAGCATTCAGGTAGAACACGAGTATACCCTGGTCCCGCTTGCCAAAATGCAGGAAGAGTGGTGGAGCAGTGAACTCAAGAACGATGTGCGGATTCAGTGGATGGTAGATGCAGACCGCAAAGAAGTTACCGCTGTCCGTATGATCTATAGTGGACAGAAACTGGATGCCGCAATCTGCATTTCGCTGGATTATGACAAGATCTTTCAGCCGCTGACCAATATCCTCACGGATGAGAATGGAGGAATGATCGCGGATGAAAATGGCACAGTCCTTTACAACAGAAGCAGCCTGGAAGGAACAGGTATCCAGAAAACAGACAAAGCAGGTACCGCTATCAAGAAACTCAGTGAAACCTGTGCATATACCAGTGCAGAAAGCGAAGAAAACAGCTGGACTTTTTATCTCTACAAAAGCCAGAAAGCGATCTCCGGTTCTGTCCGCAGGCTTCTTCTGGAAGAAATCCCCCTGATCGCGGCATGTGGTCTGATCATCCTGTTTCTGGGGATGGCTTTTTCCCGACTGTTTACACGTAAGATCGAAGAGCTTACCAGAAATATGGACCGGGTAAACCACGGAAGCAGGGAAGTTACCGTAAGCAGTGATTCTGAGGATGAAGTAGGAATCCTGATCAACAGTTTCCACAGCATGATGGATGAGATCAACCGTCTGATCGATGAGGTCTATGTCAACAAGATCGCATTGAAGGAATACGAACTGAAGGCACTGCAGGCGCAGATCAACCCGCATTTTCTCTTTAACACCCTTTCCATGATGAACTGGATGGCGATCCGGAGCAATCAGATGGATATCAGCAAGGTTACACTTGCATTGTCGACGTTTTACAGGACGGCACTCAGTAAAGGCGAGGACATGGTCACGGTCGAAAACTGTATCCGGAATATGGAGGCATATCTGGAGATCCAGCTTACCATGCATGACAACAACTTCACCGTAGAATGGGAGACAGACCCGGAGATCAAGAATGAAAAAATGCCGAAACTTCTTCTCCAGCCAGTTGTAGAAAACGCGATCGAACACGGCATTGACGAAAAAGAAGAGGGAGACAAAAAGATTTCCCTGTCGTTCAAAGGCGTAGGAGATGATGTCGTGATTACCGTCCGTGACAACGGAATGGGAATGGAACAGGAAAAAGCAGAGACACTTGTCGCTTATCAGGCGAAGGGGTATGGGCTTAAGAATGTCAATGACCGTATCCGACTGCTCTACGGGGAGGGATACGGGATCCGGATCTTCAGCGCACCCGGTGAGGGAACAAATGTTGTGATGAGATTCCCGAAGGAGGGCAAGAAACATGAAGACTAAATGGAAACTGCCCGTGATCCTGGGATGTATCGTAAGCATGATGTTAAGCGGATGCAGCAGTGTCTCCAGAGAGACAGATAAGAGTGAAACATCGACAGAAACAGAAAACACAGCTTCCGCAAAAGAAACTGTCCGCACCGGTACCTGGGAAACAGCCGCGCAGACACCTTATGGAGCATATCCGGAGCTTGTGACCTATACTCTGGGACAGATGAGCGGTACAAACAATTCGAACCTCCCGGATGGAAATACTTACGAAGACAATGCCTACACCCGTTATCTCCGAAAGATGCTGAACATCCAGAACAAAAACGTCTACATGGAGAGAGAAGACCGTTACGATGAATTTGTAAATATCCTGGTCAAAGACCAGACGCTCCCGGATGTTCTGGTGGTGTCGGACAGAGAAACACTCAAAGAACTGGTCGATAATGATCTGGTGGCAGATTTGAGTGAGGTTTACGAAAATTGCACTTCCAAACGAATCAAAGAAATGTTTGAGAGCTACGGAAGCGACCTTCTGGATTCTGTGAGATTTAACGGAAAACTGATGGCGATCCCGGAGACTGTCACAGACCATGGACCGCGTCTGATGTGGCTGCGCAAGGACTGGATCGAAGAACTGGGGCTAGAAGAACCCAAAACGCTGGAAGATGCATTTGATATCGTGGAGGCATTTACAGAAAACCGGATGGGAACAGAAGACGGAGAAGACCCGATCGGCCTTGTCTGTGACACTGATCTGGTGGGAAGTACCAGTTCCAGTTATTCTGTCGATCCTGTTTTTGATAAATTCCATGCAAGCCCGCAGAGGTGGATCAACCAGAATGGAGAGATCGTTTATGGCTCTCTGACAGAAGAAACAAAAAACGCCCTCAGCTATCTGCATGAACTCTACGAACGTGGTGTACTGGATCAGAACTTTGCCCTGCGTGCGCAGAACAATCTCAGAGATCTGGTGGTAAATGGAAACTGCGGAGCTTTTTTTGGACTCTGGTGGACGCCGAACAATCCTCTGATGGATGTCTATGAGACAGACCCGGAAGCGGACTGGCAGCCATATTATCTGCAGGAAGCAGACTGGCAGAATGTGTATGATAGCTTCCGCGATAATAAATATGTTGTTGTACGTAAGGGTTATGAGCATCCGGAGATCGTGATGAAGATCATCAGTGTGCTGTTTGACTACACCAGATATGGAGCGCAGGATGCAGACGAGGTGAATGCATATTTTGCCCTGAATGTCGATCCGACGGCAAGACCGCTGGTCATCAACATTGATTATAATGAGGCGACGTTCCAGATCACCAAGGATATCCAGAGCGTGATGAGTGGCATGCGAAAAGAAACAGATTTAAGTGCGATCGAGAAATCCTACTATGATGCAGCAGAAAAATTTATCCAGGGAAGATCAGAGACAGCAGAGGACTGGGCGGCATACGAGTCCAGACTTGCAGCAGTCGGGCGGCTGATCGAGGGAAATTACCGGACGACTGCGAAGCGGTATCTGGATGACAGTGACGGCGAGATCCCGAAATCACTTCAGCAGTTAGAAAAAGACAGTTTTATCCAGATCATCATGGGCGTACAGCCAGTTGATTATTTTGACGAGTTTGTAAAAGAATGGTATGAACAGGGTGGTGAAGAGCTGACAGAACAGCTCCGAAAGTCTAATCCAGGAGAATAAAAAAGCAGAGAGGAAGTTTCAGGATTTCCTCTCTGCTTTTGCTAAAGATTAAGTTTTGGTGTTTTTTTATTTCCCAAGATGCCAGATATCATTATCATATTCTTTAATAGTCCTGTCAGAAGAGAAGAATCCGGCCTGTGCGATATTGATCAGAGTTCTGCGGCTCCAGTTTTCCTGATCTGCGGCGTAGTCAGCCATTGCCTGCTGTTTACGTACCACATAGGCGTTGAAATCCGGAAGAGTCTGGAACCAGTCTTTCCAGATCAGTTCATTCTGGAGACGTTTCAGATGTTCCTCATCGCCGAAGGAGAGCATTTTTTCGCTGGTGAGGAAGTCAATCGCACGACGAAGGTTCGGGTCTGCCTCGTACCAGTCTTTTGCACAGTAATCACCGACTGCATAGCGGTGGATGACCTGTTTGCTGCTCTGACCAAAGATATAGATGTTGTCGTTTCCGACTGCTTCGGAGATCTCCACGTTTGCACCGTCCATGGTTCCGAGAGTCAGGGCACCGTTCAGCATGAATTTCATGTTTCCTGTTCCGGATGCCTCTTTGGAAGCAAGGCTGATCTGCTCAGAGAGATCGCAGGCAGGGATCATCATTTCAGCAGCAGAGACGTTGTAGTTTTCTACAAAGACGAGCTGCATCCATTTGGAAACTTCCGGGTCATTCTCGATCACCTGAGAAAGTGTGAGCAGTCCGTGGATGATGTCTTTGGCGATAATGTACGCAGGAGCTGCCTTGGCACCGAAGATGCTGACCAGCGGAACGCTTGGTATATGGCCGGCTTTGATCTCCAGATACTGATGGATCAGGAACAGAAGATTTAACTGCTGGCGCTTGTACTCATGAAGCCGCTTGGACTGGATGGTGAACATGGCATCTGTGTTGACTTTTATACCCTGTTTGTGAAGGAGCCATGCGGCAAGTGCTTCCTTATTCTGCTTTTTGATCTCAGAAAGTTTCCTGAGGACATTCTGATCATTCGTATAAGCAAGAAGTTTTTTCAGCTCGGAAGCATCTTTTTTGAATCCGTTTCCGATCAGGCTTTCGATCTCGTTGGTCAGAGATGGGTTGCATTTCAGAAGCCAGCGGCGGAAGGTGATGCCGTTTGTCTTATTGTTGAATTTCTCAGGATACAGATGGTAGAATCCTGCCAGTTCGCTTTCTTTGAGGATCTGTGTGTGCAGGGTTGCGACACCATTTGTAGAATGTGAGAAATGGATATCCATATGAGCCATATGAACGACCTGATTCTGGTCGATGATCGCAAGGGAGCCATCCTCCGTGCGGCTTTTTGCCAGGGCGTCCAGTTTCTCGATGATCGGCATGAGCTGTGGAACAACGGTGTCCAGATAATGTCTCGGCCATTTTTCCAGGGCTTCTGCAAGGATCGTGTGGTTTGTGTAAGCGCAGGTGTCGGTAACGATCTGTACAGCCTCCTCAAAATCAATGTCATGGAGCATCAGGAGACGGATCAGTTCCGGGATCACCATGCTTGGGTGTGTATCATTGATCTGGATCGCAGCATAGTCGGCAAGGTTATGGTAATTGCAGCCTCTTGCGGCACATTCCTCAAGGACAAGCTGTGCGCCGGCAGAAACCATGAAATACTGCTGATAGATACGGAGCAGACGACCGTCCTCATCAGAATCATCCGGATAAAGGAAAAGGGTCAGGTTTCTGGCGATATCCTTTTTGTCAAAGGAGATTCCATCACCGATCACAGATTCATCAACACTGTCAAGGTCAAAGAGGTTCAGGGTGTTGGTACGGCCTTCATATCCTGTGACCGGAAGTTTATAAAGTCTTGCAGAATATTCTTTTCCCGCCAGAGACACTGGGAAGACCGTATCTGTAGCTTTGGCAGCGCAGCTGTCAGTCAGCCAGAAATCAGGAGTCTCGTTCTGGACGTTATTTTTGAAATTCTGGCGGAAAAGACCACAGTGATAACGGAGTCCCACACCGTCTCCTGGCAGATTCAAGGTAGCAAGGCTGTCGAGAAAACATGCGGCCAGTCGTCCGAGACCGCCGTTTCCAAGGCTTGGTTCCGGCTCCTGCTCTTCAATATCAGCCAGAGACTTACCGGCTTCTTTAAGAGCTTCCTTTACATCATCATAAAGGCCGAGATTGATAAGGTTATTGGACAGCAGTTTTCCAATCAGGAATTCTGCTGAAATATAATAAAGCTTTCTTCCGGTTACGTTCTGAACCTGTTCCTGGCTTTTTTCATCGACCAGTTTCAGAAGTGCGTGATAAAGTTCCGCGTTGGAAGCGGTTCTGATATCTTTGCCGCAAAGTTCGATAAGTTTGTTTGTCATGGTTTCACTCATGTGAGCCACTCCTTTCATAGATACATTGCTTTAGAAGCTTTTAGTGGTTGTCAGAAAACATCTTGTACCATGTTATGGTTATATTTATATCACATATAGTTTGTCGTTTCTTGTAAAAATCTTGCAAATACTGATACTATCCTATCATCAGAGGAGAAAAATACATTATGGAAAAAGAAAACACGCAGAAATACCAGGAGAAGAAACAGCATGGGAGCAGACTGTTTCCTTTTAATATCTATCCATGTACGATCCCGTTGGATTTTCCGTCAGTTTCTCTTCACTGGCACAAAGATATGGAGCTGATCTATGTCAAAAAAGGAGCTGGAGAAATTCAGATAGAAACTACGTTGTTTCTGGGAAAACCGGGTGATATTTTTGTGGTGCCTCCGGGAACACTCCATGCACTTCGCAAGGCAAAAGGATTTTCGATGGAATATGAAAATATTATTTTTGAGATGGATTTCCTGGGAGCCGGAGCAGCGGATCTGTGTGCAGGAGAATTTCTCGTGCCTCTTGCGGCGGGAAAACTGCTTCCTCCTGTCTGTGTGCACAAAGAGGAAGAAGATTACGAAGAACTGAAACAATGTTTAAGCCAGATGGAAGATCTGTGCGAATCCAGAGAAAAAGGCTATGAACTGGGAGTAAAAGCAGCGGTTCTTCAAATGCTCTTTCTTCTTATAAGAAAATATCCATGTGTCAAAGAGGTGTCTTCGCCGGACAGAGAACGTTTGAAGGTGGTTCTACAGGAAATTGAAAAAAATATCAGTGAAAACCTTACAGTCAGAGAGATCGCAGAGTTCTGTGGCTGGAGTGACAGCCACTTTATGCGGTGGTTCAAAAAAATGACGGGTCTGAGCTTTATTTCGTATGTAAATGAACGGAGACTGGCAGTGGCAGCAGAAGCGCTGAAAAAATCGAATGATAAGATTCTGAGTATCTCTCAGGAGGCCGGTTTTACCAATCTTTCAAATTTTAACCGCCAGTTCAAAAGCAGATATGGTGTCACGCCAAAAGAATACCGCGAAATGACAGATATTTGAGCAGAAAATAGCGTAAAAACGTTGAACCTAAGATCATACATGCACTGCAGAAATATATGTATGCATAAATGGATATATGAAAATGTGAAAGACCATCGGAGGAAACTCTGGTGGTCTTTTTGCATTGTAAAATGAGAAACCGGGACTGGAAAAGTTTTTGTC
Source organism: Blautia sp. CAG:237 (assembly GCF_000436615.1). Lineage (NCBI taxonomy): Bacteria > Bacillati > Bacillota > Clostridia > Lachnospirales > Lachnospiraceae > Blautia > Blautia sp. CAG:237. Next base: position 1,372 of record NZ_FR886713.1, on the reverse strand, counting down.
AGATAAGTATTTAGATAAAATTCTAAATACCTGTTGACAAAAGAGCGAAGAAGACATATATTGTATTTAGAAATATTTCTAAATAGTTTTCGAAAGAGGGCAGAGGATGGCTTTTGCAGATACGTTCAAGGCACTGTCTGATCCGGTCAGGAGAGAAATTTTACAGCTTCTCAAAAATGGCAGGATGTCGGCCGGTGAGATTGGAGGTCATTTTGATATGACCGGGGCAACGATCTCCTATCATCTGAATATTTTGAAGAAAGCGGACCTGGTCTGGGAGACGAAAGTAAAGAACTTTGTTTACTATGAGCTTAATACATCTGTTGTGGATGAGATCCTTCTCTGGCTGAAGGATCTGAAAGGGGGAAACGACAATGATGAGTATGATAAAGAAGTATAAATGGACACTGATTCTGACCGGAATCGTGACACTGAGCCCGATTCTTTTTGGAGTCCTTTTCTGGAATCAGCTTCCGCAGGAGATACCAACACATTTCAGCGGGGCAGGTAATACTCCGGATGGATGGAGTTCCAGGCCGGTTGCAGTATTTGGGCTTCCGGCGTTTCTTCTTGGGATGGAATGGTTCTGCCTGCTGGTTACGGCAATTGATCCGAAGAAAAAGAATATCAGTGACAAGATGATCCGAATTATCCTGTGGATCATTCCTGTGATTTCTGTTGTTGTTGCTGTCTGCATTTATGGAACTGTCTTTGGGAAAAAGTTTGATATCGGAATGCAGATGAATGTGCTGGTTGGGATTGTATTTATTGTTCTTGGAAACTATCTTCCTAAAGTAAAACAGAATCACAGTATTGGACTGAGGTTTCCGTGGACACTGAATGATTCAGACAACTGGAACCGTACACATCGGTTTGGAGCGTGGGTATTTATTGTCGCAGGAATTGCAATGTGCATCAATGGATATTTCAAATCAACAGCAGCTCTGGGAGTTATTATTACAGTGACGATAACAGTGCCTGTGCTTTATTCTTATATTCTTTACAGGAAAGAGCAGAACTGACCGGGACAACGTTTTGGCGAGACTGGAGAAGGTTTCTGGAAAAAACTTGAAAAAAGTGTTGACAGCCCGGTTGGAACGTGATATTCTAACTGAGCTGTCACAAAGAATTGATTCTTTTGAACACACAATTTAAAAAGTTTTGAAAAAACGAAAAAAGTTGTTGACAGGGAATTGATGATGTGATAGAGTAGACAAGTCGCTTGAACGAGCGACAGATCATAAGAAAATGTCTCAAAAAAACTTGAAAAAAGTGCTTGACATACATTGATGAATATGATAAAGTGAACGAGCTGTCGAAAGGCAGTGAGAAACAAAGAACCTTGATAACTAAACAGTGAAACACATACGAT
>NZ_FR886712.1:99076-127773 GCF_000436615.1 Blautia sp. CAG:237 | reverse complement strand
TTCAGATGCTCTGGTAACTTGTTGCCGAGTAGTTCACTTGCCCATGAGAGGCTCAAACCTGTAAGAACCGCTCTTATTAATTTATATGGTCATACTCACCAGAAAGAACACTTTTATAAAGAACACCCTTATATGTATTGTGTGTGTTTAGACGCACATGAAATGAAGCCTGTACTTTTGGATGATATCATTGAAGAAGTAAAAGATAAAAGGATTGCGTATGAAGAAAATATTCTATAGCAAATTATGGGGGCTGATGCTGCCGATCGTGCTGCAGAATCTGATGCTGGCACTGGTTGCTGTTGCAGATGCATTTATGCTTGGCGGAATGGATCAGAACTATATGTCAGCGGTGTCGCTGGCGACGCAGATCCAGTTTATATGATCGGGCGTGCGGTCAATGACGTGACGATCAACGGAATCTTTGGTGCAGGCGGTGATACCTTATTTGATATGTACAGCCTTGCCGTCTGTATGTGGTGCCTCGCAATCCCACTGGCAGCTGCAGGAACATATTACTTCCACTGGCCGGTTGTGGTCGTTTATGCCTGTACCTGCATCGATGAAGTCGGCAAACTGCCCTGGGTGCTTCACCATTTCCGGAAGTATAAGTGGGTGAAGGACCTGACACATTGAGAAAATGTTTATTAAAAAAATCCTTTTGATTTTATATCAGAAGGATTTTTTTTGTGGAAATCAGGCATCCTCAATTGTATAAAATAACTAAAAACCAACGCAGCAAATTATCAAAAAGCAACGAAATATCGAAAGCACTTCTAAAAAAAGACATGTGTCCTATGAAAAAAGGACCAACGCCGCTTATACTTTGAACTAACAAATGCGGATGACAAAATCAAAAAAACATGAAGGGAGACGCCATAATGAAACGGAAAATAATGGCAATATTATTAGCAGCAGCGATGACTGGATCGCTGGCAGGATGCGGAAGTACACAGGACAAAAATGCGGCTGATGCTTCTGAACAAAAAATGAAAGTAGCAATGGTAACAGACTCTGGTGATATCACCGACCAGAGCTTCAATCAGATGACTTACGAGGCATGTAAGGCATGGGGAAAAGAAAACGATATTGAATTCAACTATTACAAACCACAGAGTGACTCCGATGAAGCAAGAACAGCAAGTGTGGATCAGGCAGTAGCGGATGGCGCGAATGTGATCGTATTATCCGGCTACGTATTTGCCCCGACTGTGATCGATGAATCGGATCTTTATCCGGAAGTTAAATTTCTGGCACTGGACGTAAGTGCCGGTGATATCTGCGAAAAAGGTATCGGAGAAGGATATGACTATAATCCGGATCACTACAATGTGACCGATTACTACAACGAAGATAACGTATACTGCTGTACTTATCAGGAAGAGCTTTCTGGATTTATGGCAGGTTATGCGGCAGTAATGCTTGGCTACCGTCATCTGGGATTCCTCGGAGGAATGTCTGTTCCGGCGGTTAACCGTTATGGATACGGATACGTACAGGGCGCGGACGCAGCGGCAAAAGAACTTGGAATTACCGATGAAGTGCAGGTCGAATATGTATGCGGCGGACAGTTCTATGGAGATGCAGATATCACAGCTTACATGGATACCTGGTATGGATCAAAAGGTGTAGAAGTTGTATTTGCCTGTGGTGGAGGTATCTATACTTCAGCGGCAGAGGCGGCAGTCAAGACCGGTGGAAAAGTAATCGGTGTTGACCTGGATCAGTCAGTAACGATCAATGAGTACAAAGACGGACTGACCGTGACATCTGCGATGAAAGGCCTGCAGGTCACCATTGACAATGTACTTGATGCGATCCTGAATGACGAATGGGATGAGTACGTAGGAAAGATCGAAAACCTTGGAATGGAATCACCGGACCCGGCTGAAAACTATGTACAGCTTCCGGAAGAGACGACACAGTGGGATGATACTTTTACAAAAGAAGATTATCAGAAACTGGTAGAGAGAATGTACAACGGAGAATATGAAGTCTCAAGTGACAGCACAACATTTCCGGAAACAGAGATCACAGCGACCGATTACGGCAGCATTAAATAACAGGAATAATAAGCGATGAAATAAAGGAGGAAGATAATGAGCGAGTATGTTATTGAGATGTTAAATATAACAAAACGCTTTCCGGGTATTGTAGCGAATGACAATATTACACTTCAGCTAAAAAGAGGTGAGATCCATGCACTGCTTGGAGAAAATGGTGCCGGAAAATCAACGCTGATGAGTGTTTTGTTTGGATTGTATCAGCCGGAAGAAGGAGAGATCCACAAAGACGGTAAAAAAGTTGAGATCCAGGACCCGAATGATGCCAATGAACTTGGAATTGGTATGGTCCATCAGCATTTTAAATTAGTAGAATGCTTTTCTGTACTGGATAACATTATGCTTGGAGTAGAAACTACGACAAAAGGTGGCTTCCTTAAGAAAGACGAAGCAAGAAAAAAAGTAGTAGAGCTGTCTGAGAAGTACGGACTTGCCGTTGACCCGGATGCAAAGATCGAAAATATCACCGTGGGTATGCAGCAGAGAACGGAAATCCTGAAAATGCTGTATCGTGATAATGAAGTCCTGATCTTTGATGAGCCGACAGCAGTACTTACTCCGCAGGAAATCCAGGAGCTCATGGTGATCATGAAAAATCTGGCGGCAGAGGGAAAGAGCATTTTGTTTATCACTCATAAACTGGCTGAGATCATGGCAGTAGCAGACCGCTGCAGCGTTCTTCGAAAAGGAAAATACATCGGAACCGTAGATATCAAAGATACTACTCCGGAAAAACTTTCCGCAATGATGGTTGGAAGAGATGTAAACTTTATTGTCGACAAAAAGCCGGCCAAAACAGGAGATGTTGTATTAAGCGTAAAAAATATGACGGTTGCATCAAAACAGCATAAGAATAATGCTGTAAATAATGTATCTTTTGATGTCAGAAGAGGAGAGATCGTATGCATAGCAGGAATTGACGGAAATGGCCAGTCAGAACTGGTATACGGTCTGTCCGGACTGGAACCGTTAAAAGAAGGAACGATCACAATGAATGGTCAGGATATTACCAATATGCCGATCCGCAAACGTATCACTTCCGGCATGAGCCATATTCCGGAAGACAGGCATAAACATGGCCTGGTACTTGATTATTCACTGGAAGACAACATTGTTCTGGAACGTTATTTCGAACCACAGTTTACAGACCGCTTCGGTTTCCTGAAGAGAAAAGAAATCAGAAAGTATGCGGATCGTCTGATCAAACAGTACGATATCCGTTCCGGTCAGGGACCGATCACAACAGTACGTTCCATGTCCGGAGGAAATCAGCAGAAAGCGATCATCGCGAGAGAAATCGACAAAGATCCGAAATTCCTGATCGCAGTACAGCCGACCAGAGGATTGGATGTCGGTGCGATCGAATACATTCACAAACAGCTTGTGGCTGAGCGTGATGCAGGAAAAGGTGTATTATTGGTAAGTCTTGAACTGGATGAGGTCATGAATGTCTCAGACCGCATTCTGGTCATGTATGAGGGCGAGATCGTCGGAGAATTTGACCCGAAAAAAGTATCCGTGGAAGAGCTTGGATTATACATGGCAGGTTCGAAGAGAAAGGGGACAAAAGAAAATGGATAAAAAACAGAAACTTCTGAGAAATAATGGATTTCAGACGGTACTGGCATCTCTGATCTGTATTATCATAGGTCTTATCATTGGATTTGTCGTACTGCTGATCATTTCACCTGCCGGAGCAGGAAAAGCGATCACTGCGATCTTGAAAAACTTTTTCTATTATCCGAATGCCGCAGCGGCGACGAAATATTTTGGAACGACGTTGATAAAAGCGTCTGCACTTTTGATGTGTGCATTATCTGTTATATTTGCCTACAAAGTAGGCCTGTTCAATATCGGTGCTGCAGGCCAGTATGTGATCGGTGCAGGCGGATGCCTGTATATGGCATTAAAGTTTAACATGCCGTGGTATGTATGCCTGATAACAGCAGTAGTTATGGCTGCTCTTATAGGCGGGATTTCAGGCGCATTAAAGGCATATCTGAATGTAAATGAAGTAATTTCCTGTATTATGCTAAACTGGATTTCTCTTTACAGCATTAATATGTTATTATCACAGGTAAAGGATGGTTCTACACCATATACAAAATTATTATTCAGCTACAACAAGAGCGCAATGCTTCCGACAGCCGGATTAAATGAACTGTTTCACAATAAATATATGACGATCGGTGTACCGATGTCAGTTATCGTAGCGATCATTGTATGGGTCGTGCTGCAGAAAACAAAATTCGGTTTTGAATTAAAGGCAACAGGAATCAATAAACTGGCTGCAAAATACTGCGGTATGCGTGAAAAAAGAAATATCATCGTTACTATGATGATCTCCGGAGGTCTTGCAGGCTTTGGTGCAGGAATCTTCTACTTAAGCGGAATTGAACAGTGGATGGTGCAGCAGACGAGTGTGCCGGGGATGGGATTCAATGGGATCGCAGCGGCATTTCTTGGAGGCCTGAACCCGATCGGAACAATTTTTGCATCTTATTTTATCCAGCATATTACCAGCGGTGGTACTTATGTAGATACAACAACATACTGTACACAGATTTCTGATCTGATCTCAGCGTTTATTATTTATCTGTGTGCGTTTGTATTCTTCTTCAAGATCTGGTTTAACCGTTACCTGGACAAAAAAGAAGAAAGAAATGCAAAAGTAGAGGAAGGAGGCCGGAAATAATATGACATTATTAGTTCAGTACACATTGATCTTTGCATCCGTTCTGGCTCTGGTTGCCCTTGGAGGCTGTTTTTCTGAGCACAGCGGTGTAATTAATATCGGTCTGGAAGGTATTATGGTAATGGGAGCACTCGGTGGTGCTCTGGCAATGAAATTTATTCCGGCATCAACACCAGGAATCGTTTTATTCATCCTGATCGTGCTGACAAGTGTTCTGGTCGGAATGGTGTTTTCACTGTTCCTTGGAGTTGCGGCGATCCACTTCAATGCAGATCAGACACTGGTTGGAACAGCATTGAACTTAATGGGAACAGCAGCGGCAGTTGTTATCGTAAGAGCAATCAATGTGGCAGAAAATCCAGATAACGTATCTTCTACCGTAGTATATCGTCAGGCGAAACAGGTATTTCTGGTAAAGATCGGAGATTTTGAATTTAATTGGTTTATGCTGCTTGTTGTACTGGCAATCATTGCCTCACATGTAGTATTATATAAGACAAAGTTTGGTCTTCGTTTATGTGCATGTGGAGAGCATCCGCAGGCAGCAGATTCCGTAGGTATCTCTGTTTATAAGATGCGTTATGCAGGTGTACTGATCTCAGGTGCACTTGGCGGTCTTGGCGGTCTGGTCTACATCACTGCAGGTGTAAGTGAATGGAAATTTGAAAATGGTGTAGCAGGATTCGGTTTCCTGGCACTGGCAGTTATGATCTTTGGTCAGTGGAGACCGGTCAACATTGGACTGGCAGCACTGTTATTTGGATTTTTCCGCGCACTGTCAAATGTGTACACCGGATTTGCACCACTTGTAGCATTAAAACTTCCAAGCAGCTTATATAATATGCTGCCATACATTATTTCTCTTATCGTGCTTGCTTTTATTTCACAGAAATCAAGGGCACCAAAGGCAGAAGGAATCCCATACGACAAGGGACAGAGATAAAACAAAAAGAAATGAAAACAGGATATATAGTTACCGGAAAGAGAGGAAAAAAACATGAAAAATTATTCAGAAGACGCAAGCAAACAGTATCATATCCAGGTAGGTAAGGGAGAAGTCGGACGTTACGTTATTTTACCGGGAGATCCGAAACGCTGCGAAAAAATCGCAAAATATTTTGATGATCCGGTTTTTGTGGCAGACAATCGTGAATATGTGACTTATACCGGAACTCTGGACGGAGTAAAGGTAAGCGTGACTTCCACCGGAATCGGCGGACCGTCAGCTTCTATTGCAATGGAAGAACTTTATCGCTGCGGTGCAGATACTTTTGTACGTATCGGAACCTGTGGTGGAATGCAGCCAGAAGTAAAGAGCGGAGATGTTATCATTGCAACAGGTGCTATTCGTATGGAGGGAACCAGCAAAGAGTATGCACCGATCGAATTTCCGGCGGTAGCAGACCTGGAAGTGACTAATGCCCTTGTGGAAGGAGCTAAGAAAGAGGGCTGCGAATTCCATACAGGTGTAGTTCAGTGTAAAGATGCATTTTATGGACAGCATGAGCCGGAAACAAAACCGGTCAGCTATGAACTGATGAACAAATGGGAAGCATGGAAACGCCTCGGCTGCCTTGCTTCTGAGATGGAATCCGCTGCCCTCTTCGTAGTGGCAAGCCATTTAAGAGTACGTGCAGGCTCCTGTTTCCTGGTACTTGCAAATCAGGAAAGAGAAAAATTAGGACTGGAAAACCCGGTAGTACATGACACAGAGAAGGCAATCCAGGTTGCAGTACAGGCGATCCGTGAACTGATCCGTGCAGACAAGGCGAGGGAAAATAATGGAAAAGAAACAGATTGAAGAAATGATAGACCTGGCGATCAGACAGCTTGATTATTCCTATGTACCATATTCACACTTTCATGTAGGCGCGGCACTTCTGGCAAAGAATGGTAAGTATTATACCGGATGCAACATTGAAAATCTTCCGCTTGGATTCGGACCAGCGAATCTGGGGGAGGCATAAGCCGGACAGGCAGAAAGGAATATTTATGGAAACTTATAAGAGAGTATTTGTGATCGTTCTGGATTCACTTGGAATCGGCGCAATGCCGGATTCTGAAAAATTTGGTGACAAAGGTGTGGATACTTTTGGACATATCCTGGATAAGATGGGAAAACTGGATATTCCAAATCTTCAGAAACTTGGAATGCTGAATCTGCATAAAGGTGGAAATATGGAAGGTGTAGAGAAGCCACTGGGCCGCTATATGCGAATCGGCGAGACCAGCAATGGCAAGGATACCATGACTGGACATTGGGAGATGATGGGAATTTACACAGAGAAACCATTTATCACTTTTACAGAAACAGGATTTCCAAAAGAACTGATCGATGAGCTGGAGAAGAGATGTGGCAAGCGTGTCATTGGAAATAAGAGTGCCAGCGGTACAGAGATCATCGAGGAACTTGGTGAGGAAGAAATCAATACAGGAGCGATGATCGTCTATACTTCTGCTGACTCTGTACTGCAGATCTGTGGAAATGAGGAGACTTTTGATCTTGCAAATCTGTATCGCTGCTGTGAGATCGCCAGAGAACTGACCATGAAAGATGAGTGGAGAGTCGGCAGAGTTATTGCCAGACCTTATGTCGGAAAGAAAAAAGGCGAGTTCAAGAGAACCAGTAACCGTCATGATTATGCACTCAAACCGACTGGCAGAACAGCGCTGAATGCATTAAAAGATGCAGGACTTGATGTGATCGGTGTCGGCAAGATCAATGATATTTTCTGTGGCGAAGGAATCACAGAGACGCACCATTCCGACAGTTCTGTTCATGGTATGCAGCAGACGCTTGAAATCTGTAAAGAAGATTTCCACGGACTCTGTTTTGTCAATCTGGTAGATTTTGACGCCCTGTGGGGACACAGAAGAAATCCGGAAGGATATGGCCATGAGATCGAGAAATTTGACAAAGGCCTGGGAGCTCTCATGGATGAACTGAGAGAAGATGATCTTCTCATCCTGACAGCAGACCATGGAAATGATCCGACTTATACCGGAACTGATCATACCAGAGAATATGTGCCGTTTGTTGCATATTCAAAGAAGATGAAGGAAACAGGTGCAATCGAGAACCAGGATACTTTTGGTGTGATCGGCGCGACTATTGCAGAGAACTTCGGCGTGGAGATGCCAGAGGGCACAATTGGAAAATCAATTTTGAAAGACTTGGCGTGAACCATTGGGGACGGTGTTTTGTGGCACAAACACCGTCCCTGTGGCTCTGATTGGAGAAAAGAACATGGGAGAACGGTATTTATATCAAAAGTGTCCTTTTTTGAAAGCCTTAAGCCAGGAAAAGAGGGAGCAGTTTGAAATATATTTTCGAACTGCTCCTGACTGGCTTATTGATTCATTGGTTGTAGAGAAAATAAAAAAAGGGACAACATTTATCAGAGAAAACAATCCGGCAGATACGATTTATTTTATCGTAGAGGGACTGATCGTAGCCACAGATTACCGCGTGCTTGGAGTCAGCTACGATTTTATGCAGTTCCAAAAAATGTATGCATTTGGTGGAATGGAATTTATCATGGATCTGGATGTGTACAAAACTTCACTTCGAACTGTGACCGACAGTATTGCGGTGAAGATTTCAAGAGCAATGTTTGAGAAGTGGATGTATTCAGATATAAAGGCTTTGAAATACGAAAGCAAGTTGATAGGCGAATATCTGCTGGAACAGGCAAGAAATGAGCGCATCGTTCTCCTGATGAAAGGGACGGATCGTTTATGTCTGCTGCTTGTTTACCATTATGAGCAATATCAGAAAGATGGAATTCTTTGTGTAAAAGAAGGCCAGAAGAGCCTGGCAGATAAAACCGGAATGTGTCTGAAAAGCATAAACCGCGCAGTCAAAACACTTTCAGAACAAGGCCTGATCCGGAAACAGGGAAACAAAATCCTGGTGGAAAAACGACAGTACGAAGAAATGAAAGCACTGATCTCTGAGAAAACGGATATAGGATAGAATGCCATGTAGACGTAGGATGCAAAAAAAGCTATACTGTAGAAAAAGTACCAGAGGTGGCTGCGGGAATGAAAAATAAAATTTTGGTGATTGAGGATGACCGTGCAATTTCAGAATTGTTGTGTATGAATCTGGAAGCGGCAGGGTATGAGACTGTGGCAGCTTATGATGGGGAAGAAGCTCAGCGGCTGCTCTTATGGCATGAGGATGCAGATCTGGCAGTGGTGGATATCATGCTGCCGGGGAAAGACGGGTTTGCACTGATGGAGGATTTTAAAAGGAGGAATCTTCCGGTAATCTACCTGACCGCAAAGGATGATGTTGCGTCCAAGGTAAAGGGATTAAGGCTGGGTGCAGAAGATTATATGATAAAGCCATTTGAGATGCTGGAACTTCTGGTACGCATGGAGAAAGTGTTGGAGAGGACCGGAAGAGCCAGAAAAATATTGACGATCCGAAATATTATGGTGGATGTGCAAAGTCACCAGGTTTTAAAGGATGGAATTCCGGTAGGTTTGAAACCAATGGAATACGACCTCTTTGTGCTGCTACTCCAAAATAAAAACATTGCGCTTGGAAGGGAAGAACTGTTGAAACGGGTCTGGGGAGAAGACTATCTGGGAGAAAGTAGAACAGTAGATGTTCATATCGGACAGCTTAGAAAAAAACTGGAACTTTATGACGAGATCAAGACAATCCCGAAGCTTGGATATCGTCTGGAGGAATAGGTATGAAGCTGTGGAAACGGACAGTACTTCTTATGCTGGTAACTTTATTGTGCGCGCTGATCCCGGTGGGCGCACTAAGCGTTTTTGTCACAGGAAAACGAAGTTTAAATAATGCCGCTGAGACATACGGGAGACAATTGGAAAATGGGAAGGCGCTACTGGAACAATTTTGGGATAACAGCAAATATGAACAGATGTCAGAGACCGGAAAGAAAGCCTATATGGGATTTCAGTTTCAACGATGCTGTGGAGCTGGCATGGCGTTGATCGATAAGAAAAGCAATGCTGCTATTGAAAATCTGACAGATTATGAAGTTGTAGGAATTGAAAATCTGGGCTTGAAGAATGAAAATGATCCATATGCTTACAAGATACAGAAATTGGGGAAGAAATACCTTCTTCTTCAAAAAGTGGCTTTATCTAAACCAGAAGGATATGATGTCCTCTCTGTCCGGGAAGTCACGGAACTCTTTACAGAGTTGAGGCAGACAGCGGTCTGGTTTGCGGGTATCTATATGGCAGTGTTTCTGATTGCCGGTCTTTTTATTTACATGATGATGAAAAGGACTGTGGAACGGATGGAGAAACTGCAGGAGGTGGCAGAGAAACAGGAACTGCTTATGGGAGCACTTTCCCATGAAATGAGAACACCGTTAACATCCATTATTGGTTATTCAGATACCCTGCGTCATGTAAAGCTAAAAGACGAACAGAAAGATCGGGCACTGGAACACATTAACCGTGAGGGGAAACGTCTGGAGGCTCTTTCGGGGAAAATGCTACAGTTGCTGGGACTTTATCAGAACCACACCATACAGATGGAAATGACTCCGGCAGGGGACCTTTTAAATCATGTCATTGATATGGAAAAGGAACAGGCAGAGAAGAAAAAGGTGCAGCTAAAAATGGAATATGAAGCATTTTCCATGAAGATGGATCCTGCCTTGATGGAAAGCCTTCTGGTAAACCTGATCGATAATGCCCTAAAGGCCACGGATGCCGGCGGAAGTATTCTGGTAAAGGCATATGAAACATCTGGAAAAAAGATATTTGAGGTGTCTGATACAGGAATAGGAATTCCGGAGGAAGAACTGGGAAAGATCACAGATGCCTTTTATATGGTGGACAAATCACGAAGCCGTAAAGAAGGCGGCTCCGGGCTTGGACTGGCACTTTGTGTGAAGGTGGCAGAGATCCATGGTGGAAAGCTGAAGATTGAAAGCCAGCCAGGAGAGGGGACAACGGTAAGGGTTGTCTTCTGATCTACAAGTTGTTTACATTTTGATGAATACATTGGAAAGGCAATATGGTACTCTTTTCTTACAAGAAGAGGGTACCTTTTTAATATGGATAAGAAAGGATGGGGAAGTGATGAAAAAAATAAAAATGTTCAAGGGAGCCGTTCTGTGTATGAATCTTTTAGTGGTATCAGGATGTGACAGTGTTGTCCAGTCTGCTGTTGTGGAAGAAAAGGATAAAACAGACCAGAAAAAAGAAGAAAACAAGGAAACAGTTCAGAAAACAGTTGCAGAACAGGTAGGGGCACCGGAAACTTATCAGGCAACGATTCAGGCAGACTTAAGATCAGCGGAGCGGGAGGATAAAGAAAATCCGATGAAGTTTACTTTGACAGCGGATGCACCGGTAAAAGTGTCAGATGTAGATGCAATCTGTTTAAAAAAAGTAAAGAGAGTGCTGATTTCTGAAGAGGAACAGAATAAGATAAAAGACACATTCGGCAAAGGACAGCCGTGCAGGAAGAGAACAATGAGAATGAACAGGCAGGGACGTATACAGTAGATGGACTGACCTATCGGTACTCTTATACAAAGAGTGAACAGGAATCTGATGTGGAGGAACTTGGATCCCGGATCGCAAAGTTTATCTTTGACGATTGTGGAGATATGACCCTGGCACCGAGTGAGAAAAAAGAAAGGGAAGAACGTTTTCAAAATTATATAAAAGCAGGAAGCGGCAAAGTGTCTGAAAAAGAAGCAAAAGATAAGGTACCAAGTCTTGTTTCCGGGGACTGGGAGATATTTGAAAGCTTCTCAAAAAAACTTACCGAAGGAAGTACTACTTTGGAAAAAGATGATTTTATTTTTGAACGGATGATAGACGGGATCCCGGTTAATTATGTGAGAGAGACATCTTTGCCTGTTAATGAGCAGGCTCTCGAATGGGAAAACGAAGATGGAACACTTCATGAAGGACAGTCCGAAGGATGGGAGAGTGAAGTACTGACGATGGATTTTTGCAGTGGGACAATTCAGAGCTTTTTACACAGAAATCCTATTGAAACATCGAATATTTCAGATGAAGGGCTGTTTTTACTTCCTTTTGATGAGATTAAAGACATTTTTGAAAAAACGATCACATTGCAGATCATGACAGAAGACAAGAACAGACTGATTTCTGTCGATGGAGGAAGTGACTATCGTTATCCATCCATCGATGCACAGAGTGCGGAGATGACCATAACTAAGGTTCAGCTGGGCTATATGCGTATGCAGAGCGGAGACAATGACACAGAAGCAATCCTGATCCCGGTGTGGGATTTCTATGGAACATGGACATCCGAAGAACCGGAGTATGAGTATGGAAATGGAGCAGGGGATGGGCCTGTTATAGGAAACGTGATTATGGATGACGCTGGCGTTCCACTTCTTACGATTGATGCACGCGATGGCAGTGTGATACAAAGAGTGCAGGCTGGATGGGCTGTCTCTACGAAAAGCAAAGCTGCTACATGAAATGGACTATGAAAGTGAAAAAGTTATTTGTAGCATTTATGTTATGTGAAATAAAAACAAAACAAACAACAAAACAAAATTTCCTCTTGACCTAAAGTCAACTTCAGGTTGTAAACTATAATCAAACTTGAATTTCCGAAAGAACGTGCAGCACAGATCGCAGTCCATACGGTGCGTGAGTTTTTGCAGCAGGAAACCAGCGTAAAGAAAGTAATCTTCAATGTCTTCAAAGACCCTGACCGTGAGATTTACGAGCATGCACTGGCAGAAAAATGAGTATTTTGGAATCTGACAGATTCTGGTAAAACATCGTAATCATCTACTTCCAAGAATCCAGAACAGCCCTCGCTTTCTGGATTTCTTTTGTGTCTGTGCGAAGGATTTCATACTCGGAAAATCCGGGCATTCCCATATTTACATGTGGATTACGGTACTTCATCTGACTTGGCAGAACTTTCTTTCCGGACATATGAAACGCAGTCAGACAGGAGTGTTCCAGCATGTAAGAAAGATTCTGAGAATTTATTCCTGCACCTGCCATGATATCAACATTTCTGGCATTTTGTTTCAGACGATTCAGAGTCTGAATACCATCAGGAGCAGAGGCGACTCCGCCGGAAGTAAGAATAGAAACAATGCCAAGTTTTCGGGCAGTTTCCAGTGCTTCATCCAGATCACGACACATATCAAAAGCACGATGTAGATTATATGGAGTACTTTTTCCTGCATCCATAATTCGATTTAATACCTCTGTATCAAGTTGTCCATCTGCGGTCAGGCATCCGATCACCAGAGCATCAGCACTGGCTGCGGAAAAGGTCGCTGCCTGTCGGACCAGAATCTCAATTTCCTCTTCACTGTACAGAAAATCTCCGAATCGAGGACGTAGAAGCACATGGATAGGGATATTGATCTTTTCGCGTATTTTTTCGTATAAAGCAAGCGAGGGCGTGGTCCCGCCCACGATCAGGTCACCGCATAATTCAATGCGGTCAGCACCGCCAAGTTCTGCATTTACAGCGGATTCCACAGAGTCAACACAAACTTCCAGGATCATCTAAAAACTCCTTTGTATGAGTGATTTATGAATAATATTTATTATAGATTATACCAACCGTAAAAGAATGCCGCAACTCAGTATTTCCTTAACCTTGAGGACATGACAGTGCTATGCTATACTGAGTTTATTAAAATTATCAATGGGGTTTTATCAAAAAGAGGAGGTTCTTTTAATGAGAGAAGTAAAAGCAGTTAAGATCAATGCGGCAGATTTTGCCCCGTACGGAACATTCTGCAATATGACAGAACCGGAGGGATATCCACTGGCAGGCGAGATCCATAAGTTTTATCCGGACCGTATTTCCGGAACCTGTGTAGGCAGTATCGCGTTTTCTCCGATCGCAGTCCGTAAGGATGACAGGATTATCAAAATGGCAGAATATCACACAACCACGTGGGAAGGAATCGTAGCATTGGATGATGACATGATCATTCATGTAGCACCGGCATCTGGCGGTACACCAGTCCCGGAACTTGCCAAGGCATTCATCGTACCAAAGGGATGCATGGTCAAGATCAACGCAGCGATCTGGCACCTCTGTCCGCTTCCGTTGAATAATGATGAACTTCATGCAATGATCATTCTTCCGGAATGCACCTATGCAAACGATTGTACCGTCGTTGATTTCGAAGAAAAAGACTGGTTCAAGATTACTGTATAAACACAAACATACATACAAAAAACTCCTCCAGGCAGGTACTTTTTCTAAAAAAAGGTAACCAGCCCGGGGGAGCTTTTTTCGTGAAAATATAGCAATAAATTAGAAGATGAGATCAGCAAATCCGGTAGATACCAGGAACAGAACCAGCATAACAACCGGCACAACATAACGGATCATAAAGCGATAAAGACCGGCACGTTTGAAGTGTTCTCCGTTTCGTTCCACCTCTCCTACGATCCAGTCCGGACCGATCACCCATCCGATCAGAATACTGGTCAGAAGTGAGATAAAAGGCATCAGGAAACTGTTGCTGATGTAGTCCATAACATCAAGAAGCTGTCCGACAGAACCGTTTGGAAGTTTCAGTTCGAAGTACAGTTTGTTGTATCCAAGACAGATCAGAACAGCCGTGATCAGGGAGTAAATACCGACAGCACCGCACATTTTTTTGCGCGGTTTGTGGTAAAGTTCCATGCAGTTTGCGACCAGAGTTTCCATGACAGAAACGCAGGAAGTCAGCGCAGCAAAACCCATCATCAGGAAAAATGCAATTGCTACCGGACGGCTAAAGATGCCCATGGCGTCGAATACTTTTGGCAGTGAGATAAAGATAAGGCTTGGTCCGGAAGCCATACCGTCTGTGCCAAGAAATACAAATACAGCCGGGATGATCATCATTCCTGCAAGAAAAGCAACACCAGTGTCAAAAATCTCAATCTGGTTTGTTGCCTTGTTCAGATTGACTTCATTTTTGACATAAGATCCGTAAGTGATCATGATCCCCATGGAAACACTTAAGGAAAAGAAAAGCTGGCTCATCGCATCCAGAAGGATTTCCAGGAAACGTTTTACAGTCAGTCCACTGAAATCAGGTTTTACATAAAAAGCAAGTCCCTGCAGTCCCGTGCGGACAGTTCCATCTGCATCGGTATGTGTCAGTGTCAGTGAAAAGATTGCAATGATCAGGATCAAAAGGATCAGCCCAGGCATGATGATCTTGGAAAATTGTTCAATTCCTTTTTCTACACCTCGGAAAACAATCCATGCAGTCAGTGCGAGAAAGACCAGCATAAATACGATCGGTGCAATGTCAGATGTGATAAATGATGTAAAATATCCATCTGCAGCGGCATCCGTTCCGTCAGAGATAATATAGGTAACAAAATATTTTGTGATCCATCCGCCGATGACAGAGTAATAAGTCATGATCAGTGTCGGCACAAGAAATGTCAGCTTACCAAGAAATTTCCATTTCGGATTGAGAGCTTCGAAGGCTCTGAGTGCATTTTTCTTTGTTTTTCGTCCGATTGCCACATCTGTTGTCAGCAGTACGAACCCGAAGGTCAGTACCAGAACAAGGTAGACCAGCAGAAATAATCCGCCGCCGTCCTTGGCACAGAGATATGGAAATCTCCAGATGTTTCCCACACCAACGGCACTTCCGGCAGCCGCCAGAACGAAGCCGATCGATCCGGAAAAACTACTTCCTTTTTCTTTCATGTTCGATTTTCCCCTCTACATAAAGTTTAATTAAGGGCCAGACAGATTCTGACCCAATGGTTTTATTTTAACGCCAATATTTATGTATGTAAATAGTAGAAGTAGAGAGTTTTTTATATAAAATATGGAAAAATGATCATACCTGCGAAACCGCTTCATTTTTATGAAACAGAACCGTACAGATCAGAACTGTCAGCGGAACGGAGAGCACGATGCCGAAGCTTCCGGCAAGGCCCTGCATGATCGCGATACCAATGTTATTGGAATTGATGATCTGCTGATAGGGAAGGTCATAGGCGTAATCCAGAAGAAGTGTGCTGACACTGCTTCCGGCGAATGCGAGGATCAGGGTGTTGCTGTCTGTTCCCATCATGTCCCTTCCGACACGCATGCCTGCTTTGAACAATTCCTTTCGAGTCAGGGAAGTATTCTGCTTGTAAATCTCATCAATGGCACTGCTGATCGACATGGCGACATCCATAACTGCTCCGAGACACGAGATCAGGAGCCCGGAGAAAAGAAGTCCGCCTATCTGGATGCGGTTGGTATTCCAGAGAGTCATAAGTGTCTCGATATCAGATACATTGTAACCGGAAATCCCGGATGCTTTGCTGAAGCACCAGGCGGAAAGACCGGCCAGAACAACGCCTGCCAGTGTGCCAAGTGTCGCTGCGCAGGTCTTTTTTGTAGGACCGCCGATGAGGTACATAGTGACCAGTGTGGTGAGAAAACAGATAAAAACAGCGGCCCAGAACGGTGAAAAACGCAGATACACAAGCGGAAGATAGACAAAGATCACGCAGAAAAAAGTGAAGATCAGTCCAAGGCATCCTTTGATTCCCTGCTTACCGCCAATGACGCACAATGCGAGAAGATAGAGCAGGGCAAAAATATAAATGACCCATTCTCGATCCTGAGAATAAACGCTGGCGATCGTGGTCTCGCCGGCAACACTCTGCATGACGATGACTTTCATCCCGACTTTGCAGGCGGCACCGAAGAGATAACCGGAGCTGCTGGTGATGTCAAGTTCTTCTCCTTTTCGCGCGCCGGTGAGCATTTTTACACGCACTTTCTGCTCACCGACACGAGTTCCATTAGAATCAAGATTATCCTGAAGGATTTCTGTAATTTCTGCTTTTTCAAATGTCTGACCTGTCCGGACGACCAGTTCTGTTTTTTCAACCTGATTAAGCTTGAAGACAAAAACAGCGAACACACAGACAAATAGTAAATAAATAAGATACCGGACCACTTTTTTTCTGGAAAGTAGTCCGGTAAAGCTGGTGTGAGTCATAGGATTTTGGAATCCTTAGTTTGCTGAGTCATCGGATTCCGTTTCAGCAGCATCTGTGGTGTCGGCAGATGTATCTGTACCGGATTTCTGGATTGTAAAGGTATCATCAATAGCTTCTGCTTTACCGTCATCAGTGATCTGGTAGGTATCAATGGAGAAGGAATCATCAGTCATTGTGATCACGGAATAACTTGGAAGCCAGTTCTGGCTGCGGGCTGCGACATAATCCTGCTGAGTGGAAAGCAGCTCATAGTACTTGGAACCAGAAGCGGAGTTGGCTGTCATATAGAGGATACCCTGTGGATCTGTAACAGTATTTCCTTCTACATCTTCGATGGTATAGCAGTTGTTGTCCTCATGGAAAGCATCCAGAGCGGTCTGTGCGTCTGTATCGCCTTCTTCCGGAGCAAGTGCGATCTGGTCACCGGTATCTACATTTGTAGCGTGATCCCAGTCATAGTCCGTACCGTCTGCGTTCAGGCTAAACTCATATTTTCCGTGGGTCTGACCATCTCCGTAGAGCATTTTGGAACGGCTGTAAGTATGGTCGTGTCCCTGAAGAACAACGTCGATATCGTTTGCATCGAATACAGGAGTAAGCTGGGTACGGAGGATCATACCATCTGTATCGGAATGGTCAAGTCCGGAACCATAAATATCCTGATGGATGGTTACGATACGCCATTTTGCATCCGGGTAAGCTTTTACTGCCTCTTCGATGGTGTTCTGATGTTCTGCAACATTGTAGTTATTGGTGTTCAGAACGATGAAAAGTCCTTTGCCATAGCTGTAGTAGTAGTCGCCGCCAGCTGCTGTTTTGCCGTTTTCGGTATTATTCGGGTTATTGAAATGATAGGAATAATCAGGATTCAGGGAATCGTGGTTACCGATCGTTGTTGCTACAGGAAGAGATTTCAGAGCATCTGCACTCAGATAGGAAGCGTACTCTTCTTCTTTTGCCTCACCTGTTTTGTTTACCTGGTCACCTGCGGAGATAACGAAGTTCACATGCGGATTCTCGGAAAGAGCAGTATTGAGTGTACGGTTCCAGGAAAAACCATCGTTCTCAGCAGCAGTGTTGGCAGCACCGGATTCGTTTGTCAGTTCTGCGCCGTTCTGAGTCTGGCCTTTGGAAGCACCGATCTGCGGATCACCGACATAGAGCATTTTTACGGTATCTGTTTTCTGAGTTTTATATTCGCATACGTCTGTCTGCTGGCCATTTTTTTCTACTGTATAATAGTAGGCTGTTTCTGGTTCAAGACCAGTTACAGTTACGTGGTTATATTCATAGGCTTTGTCACCGGTAAGATCCTGATCTACATCACCGGCAGTACCTTCAAATGTTTCAAGGTTATCTTTATCAGTTCCAAAATGTACAACAGGAGTGGCATCGCTGTCACCTTTTTCGCTGTACCATGCGAAGTTGAGCTGTGTATCATCAGCACCAGGGGTAAGGGAAACTTTTGTAAAATCAGCGGCTGTATCTGCCCAGTTTGCATCCCAGTCAGACCATCCGGAATCTGCACCGGTAACGCTGCTGTCTGTGTAATGTTCAGTGGAAGCGTAAACGGAAGGACATACAGTTGTGATAGAGCAGAGAGCTAAAAAGCCGACGATCAATTTTCTTTTCATAATAATTTAAACTCCTTTAGCATAAGGGAAATATAGTAAAAATGTAATGAAACTGGAAAGATACACAGGCCTGATTGTTCGTTCACAGTTGACGCTGTGAAGTATAACACCGCAATTTTCAGAAAACAATAGCATTTACTGAGGTTTGACGGACATTTTACAGAATCTTAAAAATACTTCATGTTTTACGATTTTCTGTGATATTTGGTGTGGGATTTTGTCTATTTCGTGAATAGGAAAATGTCCTGTGAAGTGTTATGATAGTACATGTAGCATGTATAATGATTTTTTGATTCAATACAAGTATCAATAAAACAAAAAATTAAAATAATAGAAGGAAAGATGAGTATTCATGAAGAAAAATTCAAAGATTTTAGCATTACTTCTGGCAGTTGCATTCATTGCTTTCTGTACAGTAAGTACAAGGGAATCCAAGGTCGTTCAGGCATTTGGCACAGAAGCGTCTTACATCACGATCAAAAACAGTACAGCTTTTACCCTGGAAAATGTACACGTAACCTACAATGGAGATAAAGAACTTGAGGTTGGAAACATCAGAACGAGCAGCTCTGAGACAGCAGAAATCCTTCCAGATGACAGACGAATCACAGAAGTAAAGATTTCTGGAGAGATCTTTAATGGAAAGGAATTCAGCGGTACATTCAGCGGAATCGTAAACAATGACACTCTTCTGACAGTAGATATGGACGAAGATTTTTCCCTGTTTGTAACATCCAATATTGATAATTTTGATTATTGATTTAGAAAGGAGCTGACGCTTCAACGATTAAAAAATCGTGAAGCGCCAGCTCTTTTTTTTCTTGGAAACATAGAGGATATATGTTATGGTAAATGTAAAAAAGTCAAGAGGAAAGACAATATGAACCATGAGATAAAAGTCCTCTTTCTGGACATTGACAATACGCTGCTGGATTTTGACGCGGGGGCTGCGTGGGGGATGGAGCAATGTTTTCAGAAGGCAGGACTGGAATACAGAACGGAAATGTTTTCTGTTTTTACAGAGGAAAATAACAAGATCTGGCAGAAGATTGAGCGTAGAGAACTGACAATGGATAATCTCTTTTATGTGCGTTGGCAGGCGATCCTTGCACATCTTGGATTGCAGGCGGATGGTGTAGAGATGGAAAAAGAATTCCGCAGACTGCTTCATCTGACCGCCGTTCCGGTAGAAGGTGCGAAAGAAATTCTGGAATATCTATATAAAAAGGATTACTTCTTATGTGCCGCAAGTAATGGCCCTTATGTTCAGCAGATCAACCGTCTCAGAAGCGCAGATATGCTCAGATATTTTTCTCATTGTTTTGTATCAGAAAAGATTGGTGCAGATAAACCGGGGAAGCAGTTTTTTGATGGATGCATGAAAGAATTTTCCGGAATTCATCCATCAGAATGTATGATGATCGGAGATTCTCTGACAGCAGATATTGCCGGTGGACAGGCATATGGAATGTCCACATGCTGGTTTGTGCACTCTGGGGATAAGTCCATGAATACGAGAGAGAATGGTGGAAAAGTGGCAGATCACATCATTTACAAACTGGAAGAATTAAAAAATATTTTGTAACTACCAGGTAATTATATAAAAAGAAGGAAAAGAAACATGAACAACAACACAGACAAAGGCTTACAGGGCAACGAAAAAATAGAAGAGGCAATTGCAGGGCTTCAAAAGGAAACCACGCAGGAGATGCTGGCGCATGCTCTTACCGTGATCCGCCGCCGAATGAAAGAAGGCGGCCAGCTCATCATCGCGGTAGAACCGCCAAAAGGCGACGACCAGATCCGCCTGGAAGCGATCAAAACAGATGATGGCAGAAACTGGTGGGCAGCATTTACCAGCTTTGAAGAAGAACTGAAAGGCGGCGGCAGCGTCAAATCCACATTTCTGACGGACATCGACAAATTGTTTGAGACCGCACTCCGAACCGATGGGATCGAAGGTGTGATCCTCAACCCATGGAACCGCACGATCATGCTGGATAAGCTTCTTATTAAAATTATCCTTGGAAAAAACGCATAAAATCCCCCACCACAGCAGATACTGTCATCGTATTGCAAAATGAAAGAGAGGAAGCAGATACGATGATATTAAAAGAAAAAGAACGCACAACGATCCAGGATCTACAGACACAGGAAAAAAGCTGTATTGAGAAATACGGAAGATATGCACAGCAGGCCAAAGATCCTGAACTGAAAAATCTTTTCCAGACGCTGCAGCAGAAGGAGAGAGAGCATTACGATTCACTGGAACGTGTACTGAACGGCGAAGTGCCGCAGTGCAACTGCAACGACAGTGACGGAAGAGATTACCAGCCAAAAGCAACCTACACAGCCATGAGTTCCCCGGAGGACAAACAGCAGGATGCTTTTCTGGCAACAGACTGTATTGCAACAGAGAAACTGGTGTCAGGAGAATATAATTCAGAAGTTTTTGCTTTCGGTGACAGCGGCGTGCGTAAGCTGCTTGCTGATATCCAGGTAGAAGAACAGAATCACGCAGAAATGCTGTATAAGTACAAAACAGTAAACGGTATGGTCTGAAATAAAAGAACAGAGCCCGCAGTTCAGAAGAGAATGGAACTGCGGGCTTTCTTTCTATATTATTATACTTCCGGATAATATTCTTTAAGGAATGGAATAGAGAAGGTTTCCATTGCTTCCCTGAGGTCCTCTGCATTTCTCGGTCCATAGAGCGGCAGGCAGGTGAAATCACGGCAGGTGAGATAACCAAGGACTGCCTGTGTAAGAGAAATCTGGTATTCCTCCATCAGTCCGTGGAGCCCTTCAGCAGCCTTAAGATTCTCAGAAGTGTAGTATTCAGAATTTCTCACAGCATCAGCCCCGCCTGCATATAATTTGTGGAAAAATCCACTGCAAACGGACATATACGGCATAGCCAGATTCTGCGGATTTTCGACATGATATTGCTGCATTTCCTGATTCATGACAGCCAGGGTATCATCTGCGAGCGGACGCATGGAAGCAGAACCAATGTTGAACAGAGCTTCGTTTGCGACAAATCCACGATATCCTTTGGAAGCGGCGTAAGCATCTGCTTCTTTCATGCGGGCAGTGCTCCAGTTAGAGCATGCGTAGTAGCGGATTTTGCCTTCTTTGCGGAATTCTTCCATGATCTCGATCAGTTCTCCGGCAGGAATCGCCTCATTATCTCTGTGATAAAAATAAATATCAATATAATCTGTACCAAGTGCAGTAAGAGAAAGTTCCAGATCCTTACGCATATTTTCGGCAGAAATCCTGGAAGCGTGCATATCCGGGACAGAAGGAGTCATATCCGGATGACCGCCCTTGGAGAGAAGGACGATATCGTGACGCTTTCCACTCTGGCGGAGCCACTGACCAAGGACACGTTCGCTGCGTCCGATCTCAGATGGGATCCAGTCAGAATATACACGGGCAGTATCGTAAACAGTACCACCCATATCAAGAAAAGCATCAAAAATCCTGAAAGCATCCTCGCCATCCCATTTGATCCCGGCATTCACACATCCCATTCCCATAGGTGAAAGTTCAAGGTCTGTGTTCATAATCGTTATTTTTCTCATAATAATAAGTACCTTTCCTGTTATTTCATTAAAAGTAGAATCAGATATAGCTTCATTATAACGATATTTGAGATGCAGGTCAAAGATTTTTACCCGGAGCTTTTTACAAAGATTTTACAAGGTTACGATTTTGCATTTTACTTTGCGTTCATATAATTGCAGTTGTCAATGAGGAAAACAAAAAATTAAATAAAGCAAAATAAAGAGGAGATTTATTATTATGAAGAAAAAATTTCTCGCAATCGTAACAGCAGCACTTATTGGAACAACCGCATTTGCATCTGTAGCAAGCGCAGCAAGCGGAACAATTGATGTAATTTCCCGTGAAGACGGTTCAGGTACAAGAGGAGCATTTATCGAACTGTTTGGAATTGAAGAAAAACAGGGCGATGAAAAAGTAGATATGACAACAGAGGATGCAAGCATCACAAACAGCACTTCCGTTATGATGACAACAGTAGCTGGCGATGAGAATGCGATCGGATATATTTCCCTTGGTTCTCTGAATGACACAGTAAAAGCAGTCAAGATCGACGGTGCAGAAGCATCCGCAGAAAACGTTGCAAACGATACATACAAAGTATCCCGTCCGTTCAATATCATAACAACTGACAGCCTCAGCGATGCAGCTCAGGATTTCGAAAACTACATCATGAGCTCTGACGGACAGCAGATCGTAGAAGACAACGGATACATCAAAGTAGCAGATGATGCAGCAGCTTACGAGCAGAGCGATGCAGAAGGTAAAGTTGTTGTAGCTGGTTCTTCTTCTGTAACACCGGTTATGGAAAAACTGAAAGAAGCATACGAAAAAGCAAACGGCGGAAAGATCACTGTAGAAGTACAGCAGAGCGATTCCACAACGGGTATCACATCCGCAGCAGAAGGAATCTGCGACATCGGTATGGCATCCCGTGACCTCAAAGATGAAGAGACAAGCGAAAACCTTACAGCAACTGAGATCGCAAGAGACGGTATCGCAGTTGTAGTAAACACTTCAAACGATATTGATGATCTGACCAGTGATCAGGTGAAATCCATCTTTACAGGTGAAACCACCACTTGGGAAGACCTGGCTAAGTAAGACAGAAGATACAGAGTGACAGAACAGAGGCTCGGTTTGCCGGGCTTCTTGTATGTTTATTTAGGAGAGAGGAAGAGTCCTGTATGAATAAATTTAAAGAACAGGCTATGAAAGTCGTATTTATGGTCGCAGCCTGTGCATCCGTTCTGGCAGTATTTCTGATCTGTCTGTTCCTGTTTGCGAACGGACTTCCTGCCATCGCAAAGATCGGACCAGTGAAGTTCCTTCTTGGAACAACCTGGAAACCATCCAACGATAAATTCGGAATTTTCCCGATGATCATCGCCAGCATTTATGTAACAGGCGGAGCAATCCTGATCGGTGTTCCGATCGCACTGTTTACATCCGTGTTCATGGCACGCTACTGTCCACAAAAAATTTACCGGCCGCTGAAATCAGGAATTGAACTGATGGCAGGTGTTCCATCCATCGTATATGGTTTCTTCGGTCTGGTACTGATGGTACCGCTGATCCGAAACACCTTCGGCGGAACAGGAACAAGCTGGCTGGCAGCGTCCCTTCTTCTGGCGATCATGATCCTTCCGACGATCATTGGACCTACAGAATCTGCACTCAGAAGTGTACCGGAAAGCTATTACGAAGGCTCCCTGGCACTGGGTGCAACAAAAGAAAGAAGCATCTTTATGGTCATGCTCCCGGCAGCAAAATCCGGTATTCTCGCAGCAGTTGTCCTTGGAATCGGACGTGCGATCGGTGAGACAATGGCGGTCATCATGGTAGCCGGAAACCAGGCAAGAATGCCTGCAGGACTGCTCAAAGGACTTCGAACAATGACTGCAAATATCGTAACAGAAATGGGTTATGCGACAGGCCTTCACAGAGAAGCACTGATCGCAACAGGAGTGGTACTTTTTGTATTCATTCTGATCATCAACCTGAGTCTTTCTCTGCTGAACAGGAGGTCAGAACATGCAAACTAATGCAGTAGCAATAGATCCGACGGTGGAAAATATGAAAAAAAGAAATCAGACATCAACAGCGGACCGCATCCGTTCCTACCTGCGTCATCCAGGCTCAGGAGTGCTTGCACTTCTCACTGTAGGAGCAGCAATCGTTACTTTTTCCGTGCTGATCTTCCTGGTGGCATACATCCTTGTCAAAGGTATTCCATATCTGACACCAAGCCTTTTCAGCCTGGAATATACTTCTGATAATGTTTCTCTGATGCCGTCTCTGATAAATACCTTTATCATGACTGCTTTATCCCTCGTGATTGCCGCACCGCTTGGAATCTTCGCAGCAATCTACCTGGTAGAATATGCAAAAAAAGGAAACAAACTGGTACAGATCATCCGTATCACAGCCGAGACACTTTCCGGTATTCCGTCTATCGTATTTGGTCTGTTTGGTATGCTGTTTTTTGTAACAGCACTCCACTGGGGAATGTCACTCCTGGCAGGCGCATGTACCCTGGTCATCATGGTGCTTCCACTTATCATGCGTACTTCTGAAGAAGCATTAAAAGCTGTTCCGGACTCCTACAGAGAGGCAAGTTTCGGACTTGGAGCAGGTAAACTCCGTACTATTTTTACGATCGTACTTCCTTCCGCAGTACCGGGAATCCTTGCCGGTATCATTCTTGCAATTGGACGTATCATTGGTGAAACAGCAGCACTCCTCTATACTTCAGGAACGGTTGCACAGGTTCCGAATCTGATGGGATCCGGACGTACACTGGCACTTCATATGTATGTACTTTCCAGCGAAGGTCTTCATATGAACCAGGCATCTGCGACAGCAGTTGTGATTCTCTTATTTGTACTGCTCATCAACGGTTTATCCGGTATGGTGGCAAAATGTATCGCGAAAGGATAACAGAAAATGAGTGATAATATTAAACTTTCAATCGAAGATATGAACCTTTTTTATGGAAATTTTCATGCGCTGAAAGACATCAATATGCATATTCCGGAAAAAGAAATTACTGCTTTTATCGGACCGAGTGGATGTGGTAAATCCACACTTCTGAAGTCTCTGAACCGTATGAATGACCTTGTAGAAGGATGTAAGATCACCGGAAGAGTAGAGCTTGACGGCGAAGATATCTACGGTGATATGGATGTCAATGTTCTCCGTAAAAGAGTCGGAATGGTATTCCAGAAGCCGAATCCGTTTCCGATGAGCATTTACGATAACATTGCATATGGACCGAGAACACACGGGATCCGTTCCAAGGCAAAACTGGATGAGATCGTCGAAAAATCTCTCCGTGACGCTGCAATCTGGGACGAAGTAAAAGACAGATTAAAGAAAAGTGCCCTCGGAATGTCCGGTGGACAGCAGCAGAGACTCTGCATTGCAAGAGCACTGGCAGTACAGCCGGAAGTCCTTTTGATGGATGAGCCGACCTCCGCACTCGACCCGATCTCCACATCCAAGATCGAAGAACTTGCAATGGAACTGAAGGGCAATTATACGATCGTGATCGTTACTCATAACATGCAGCAGGCAACTCGAATTTCTGACAAAACAGCTTTCTTCCTTCTGGGAGAAGTGGTAGAATTTAATGATACAGATACCTTGTTTTCTATGCCGAAGGATAAAAGAACCGAGGATTATATTACAGGGAGGTTTGGTTGATCATGGCAACACATTTCGAACGGCAGCTTGAAGAACTTCATGTACAGATGATCACAATGGGAAGTCTCTGTGAGAAGGTGATCTCACTTTCAAACAGAGCGATCCGTGGCGAGAACTGTATCAGAGAGATCTTCGATACAGACAGAGAAATCGATACAAAAGAGCGAGAGATCGAGAATCACTGCATGCGTATTTTGCTTCACCAGCAGCCTGTGGCAAGAGATCTACGAGAGGTTTCAGCAGCACTCAAAATGATCTCAGACATGGAGCGTATCGGAGACCAGGCGGCGGATATCGCTGATCTTTCTCAGTTTATCGAGACGAATCATGTGGAGGTTCCGGAACTGATCGGAAAGATGGCAGAAATGACTGTCCGCATGGTGACAGAAAGCGTCGATGCGTTTGTAAAAAAAGATCTGAAACTCTGCCGCAAAGTCATTGATGATGATGACCAGGTAGATGACGCTTTTAATCAGGTCAAGGAAGAACTAGCGACACTGATGTACCAGAACCTGGATGCAAAAGCAGGACTTGATCTCCTTATGACGGCCAAATATATGGAGCGTATCGGAGACCATGCGGTGAATATCGCAGAATGGGTTGAATATGCGATCACCGGCAGCCACAGAAACAATGAACATCAAATGGGAGGAAACCAGGCTTGACAAAAAAGATATTCAGATCAACTGTCCTGGCTTCAGCAATGATCCTGATACTGGGAAGTGCCTTTGTACTGGGCGTTTTGTATCAATATTTTGGAAAGCAGTTAGATGGGGAGCTCGAGAAAGAAGCTTCCTATCTGGCGTATGGGGTAGAACAAAGCGGCGTTGATTATCTGGAACAGATAAAGCAGAAAGACGCCCGTATTACCTATATGGATGCGTCAGGAACGGTACTTTATGACAGCCAGGCAGATGCATCTTCCATGGAAAACCACAACGACCGTAAAGAAGTTCAGGAAGCACTGGAAAATGGGAGCGGATATGCGGAACGAATGTCAAAGACACTGTCTGAAAAGACAGTTTATTATGCGTTAAAGCTTACCAATGGTTCTGTCCTTCGTGTGGCAGGCACACAGTCTTCTGTCTTTGCACTGATGCTTCAGCTTGTTCCCCCGGTTCTTTGTATTGTAGTCATAATGTTGATTCTTGCAGGATTCGCAGCGGCGCGTATGTCTGCAAATATCGTTAAACCGATCAACGAACTGGATCTGGATCACCCGGAAGAAAACCAGATCTATGAGGAAGTGGGTCCGCTCCTCAGCAGGATCCATAAGCAGAACCGCCAGATCCAGACACAGCTTGAAACGGCACGCCGAAACCAGGAAGAATTCCAGATCATCACCGAAAACATGCAGGAAGGACTGCTGGTCATTGATGCATATACGATCATTCTTTCTGGGAATTCCAGTGTATGGAGAATGTTCCAGGTACGGGAACCAAAGACAGGAGAAAGCGTTTATTCTCTTGACAGGAATGAGGATTTCCGCAAGGTGATCGAGGAAGTCCTGGGCGGTCGTCATGGCAGTGCGATGCTGCAGCTGGATGGCGAATATGTTCAGCTTATCGCCAATCCGGTATTCAGAGATACCAAGGTTGCAGGTGCAGTTCTGCTTCTTGTCAATGAAACCGAAAAGATGGAGAGGGAGAACCTGCGGAGAGAATTTTCTGCAAATGTATCACATGAACTCAAGACACCATTGACATCTATCTCTGGTTTTGCAGAGATCATAGAGGGCGGTCTGGTACAGGAAGAAGACATTCGGAAGTTTGCCGGAAGGATTTACCGGGAAGCACAGAGACTGATCCATCTTGTGGAAGATACCATCAAGATCTCACAGCTTGACGAGGGAGAAAACCCATATGAGTGGGAAAAAGTAGATGCATATGCCGTAGCAAAGAATGTCTGCGGAAACCTGAAAGAAATCGCAGCAAAGAAGAACGTACATCTCTTTATTGACGGCGAGAAACTGGTCTTCTGTACAGTTCGTCCGATACTGGAAGAAGTGATCTATAATTTGTGTGATAATGGAATCAAGTATAACAGAGATGACGGTACGGTAAGCATCCATCTGCAGGATCTTGGAGAAAGCGTAGAGATCCGCGTCAAAGACAACGGCATCGGAATCCCGAGAGAAGACCGCAGCAGAGTCTTCGAACGCTTCTATCGCGTAGACAAAAGCCACTCCAAATCCATCGGCGGCACTGGACTGGGCCTGTCGATCGTGAAACATGGCGTTACCTTCCTCGGCGGCACACTCAAGATGCTCAGCGAAGTTGGCAAAGGAACCGAGATCACCATGACCTTCCCGAAAGAACGCAAAACAAATTTATAAAAAACAGGAGATGCTGACGATCGATCATGTCAGCATCTCCTGTTGTGCTATTAGTAGCAATACGCGCCTTCGTAACGTCCACAGGCGTCTTTTTTGTGAGAAAGTTCTTTGCAGGAACTGCAGCGATCGCAGAATTCCTGCTCGTAACAGGTTGCACAGACACAGTTCCCACAACTGCTACGGTCATAAGCCGGAGTACAGGTGTAGGGAAGAGCGTCCTTGGATTTTTCTTCCTTCATTATTTCGCCTCCCAGCGTCCGGAAGCACCACATGGAAGTACCAGTCCGTTGGAGGTTACCGGAAGTCCGATCTCCTGGGAGTCAACATGTCCGTCGAAGTCTTTCAGCTCGGTTGCCAGCATATAAGTCAGTACGGCAGGAGCCAGACCTGTGGTGTAGGAGTTGATGAGGAAAAATAGCGGGTTCGGGCTTAAAAGTTTCACGCAGAGCTTGATCAGAGGATGGATCGCCTCCTCGATCTTCCAGATCTCACCCTTCGGTCCACGTCCGTAGGACGGCGGGTCCATGATGATCGCATCGTAGTGATTGCCACGACGGATCTCACGCTCCACAAATTTCACACAGTCGTCCACCAGCCAGCGGATCGGTGCGTCAGAAAGTCCGGAAGCGGCAGCGTTTTCCTTCGCCCAGTTGACCATTCCTTTGGAAGCGTCTACGTGGGTAACCTGTGCACCGGCAGCAGCGGCAGCCAGAGTTGCACCG
>NZ_FR886712.1:45353-99064 GCF_000436615.1 Blautia sp. CAG:237 | reverse complement strand
GGCAGCCAGAGTTGCACCGCCTGTGTAGGCAAAAAGGTTCAGCACTTTGATCGGACGGCCTGCATTACGGATCTTGTCACCAAACCAATCCCAGTTGACAGCCTGCTCCGGGAAAAGTCCGGTGTGTTTGAAACTGAACGGTTTCAGATGGAAAGTAAGATCTTTGTAATGGAGATCCCACTGCTGAGGGAGGTCAAAGAATTCCCATTCACCGCCGCCTTTTTTGCTTCTGTGGTAGTGGGCGTTCATGTTTTTCCATCCACGGCTTACCTTCGGAGTGTCCCAGATAACCTGCGGATCCGGACGGACCAGAGTATATTTACCCCAGCGTTCCAGCTTTTCTCCACAGGAAGTGTCAATTACTTCGTATTCTTTCCAGTCATTTGCAATCCACATATATATGATAACCTTTCTTTTATTACATTTAATAGAAACATTCAGGATATTCCTGCCTATTCAGTATAGGTGAAACAACGAAATTCTGCAAGTAAAACTGTGGCGTTTTGTGTATAAGCAGGGGACTTTATGCAGAATTCACACTTTATCACACTGATTCGAGAAATTTTTTTTCAAATACAGGGGCAGCAGGGCTTGACAAGCGGGAATTTAGCATACTAAAATAGACGGGATAGTAATATTAGATATCAAAAGAAAAAAGAAATTTATATTATGCCGGTACAGGATTCTGGAAGCGGCACGAGGAGGACAAATTATGCAGAAGTACAGTGAAATGAGCAGAGAACAGCTTCTTGCTCTGAAGAAGGAACTGGATCAGCAGTATGCAGAGATCAAGGCACAGGGACTTGCCCTGGATATGTCTCGTGGTAAACCGGCGGCTGACCAGCTTGATCTTTCCATGGGATTGATGGATGTTCTGTCAAGCAGCGCAGACCTGAAATGCGAAACAGGTGTAGACTGCCGTAACTACGGTGTTATGGATGGTATCCCGGAAGCCAAACGCCTTCTTGGAGAAATCTCTGAAGTATCTCCGGAGAACATCATCATTTATGGTACTTCCAGTCTGAACGTTATGTTTGATACCGTAGCACGTTCCATGACTCACGGCGTTATGGGAAACACTCCATGGTGCAAACTTGACAAAGTAAAATTCCTTTGTCCTGTTCCGGGATATGACCGTCATTTCAAAGTTACAGAATTCTTCGGAATCGAGATGATCAATGTTCCGATGACTCCACAGGGTCCGGACATGGATATGGTTGAGAAACTTGTAAGCGAAGATCCTGCGATCAAAGGTATCTGGTGTGTTCCGAAATACTCCAACCCGCAGGGCTACACTTATTCAGAAGAAACAGTTAAGCGCTTTGCACGCCTGAAACCGGCAGCACCGGATTTCCGTATCTACTGGGACAATGCTTACAGCGTACATCATCTTTATGATGGAGAAGAGAAACAGGATTTCCTTCTTGAGATCCTGGAAGAATGTGCAAAAGCAGGCAATCCTGACATTGTTTACAAATTTACTTCCACATCCAAGATCAGCTTCCCGGGTTCCGGTATCGCAGCAGTAGCAGCATCCAAAGCAAACCTGGATGATTTCCGCAAATATATGACTGTTCAGACGATCGGACATGATAAACTGAACCAGCTTCGTCACGTAAGATTCTTCAAGAACCTGGACGGTGTTCATGCACACATGAGCAAACATGCAGCAATCCTTCGCCCGAAATTCGAGATGGTAGAGTCCACCCTTGAAAAAGAACTCGGCGGACTTGGAATCGGAAGCTGGACAACACCGAAGGGTGGATACTTCATTTCCTTCGAATCCATGGATGGCTGTGCCAAAGCAATCGTTGCCAAAGCAAAAGAAGCAGGCGTTGTCATGACAGGTGCAGGAGCAACTTATCCATATGGCAAAGACCCGAAAGACAGCAATATCCGTATTGCACCGTCCTTCCCGCCAATTGACGAACTTGCCAAAGCAGCAGAAGTATTCGTTGTCTGCGTCAAACTCGCAAGCGTAGAGAAACTTTTGGCTGAATAAGACAGGAGCTATAAAGGAGGCATCATGGCAGAAGAAAACACAGGGATGAGCAGAGGAAGAAAGATACTGGTAGGCTTCATTGTTGTGCTGTTTTTACTGACCATCGGTGCCTACTTTTTTGGAGTATATTATTTTACAGAACATTTCCTGCCGGGAACACAGGTAAACGGTTTTAACTGCTCTTACATGACACAGGAAGAAACAGAGAAACTTCTGGCAGAAGAAACCAGTGTATATATTCTGGCTATTCAGACCAGAGGAAACGGTCGGGAGAGTATTTCAGCAGATGAAATCGACCTGAAATATACTTCTGATGGAAGCGTGAACCGAATGCTCCATGAACAGAAGCGCTTTCAGTGGTTCCTCGCATTCAGCCAGCACAAATCCTGGGAGGTTCCATCATCTGTTACTTACGATCAGGACAAATTTGAGCAGGTCATCGATAGCCTGAACTGCATGAAGGACAATCAGGAATCTTACGATGCATACATAAAGCAAAATGATGACGGATTTGAGGTCGTACCGGAAGTAGAAGGAACAAAGATCGACAAAGAAAAACTGCAGAAAGACATTTCCAATGCAGTTACGACAGGAAGAACGCTGGTAGATCTTGATGTGGATGGCTGCTATGTAGATCCTGCAGTATATGGCGATGAACTGACAGAAGACTGCGAGCAGATGAATGAGCTTACTGATGTTGTGGTCACCTATGATTTCAGTGACCGCAAGGAAACGGTTGATCGTACCTTGATCAAGGAATGGCTCAGCCGTGATGAGGATGGAAATCTGATGCTGGATCACAGCGCAATTGCATCTTATGTTGGACAGCTGGCATCAAAATATGATACAGTGGGTATAGAGCGTTCTTTTTCAACTTATGACAACAGAGAGGTCACCGTATCCGGTGGCACTTATGGATGGCTGATCGACCAGCCGAAAGAAGCGGATGCTTTGTATCAGGCGATCATGGATAAGAAAACACAGGTGAGAGAGCCGGTATATGCACAGGAAGCGGCGAGCCGCGACACGAATGATATCGGATATTCTTATGTGGAAGTCAATCTTACTGACCGCAGGCTTGTACTTTACAAGAGTGGAAATCCTGTTGTAGATACCGGGATCGCGATCAGCAGCAGTACACCGGATGGAGTTTATTCGATCGAAGAAAAGAAAAACCAGCAGGCAGTTGGAAATATGACGGTGGATTGCTGGATGTCCTTTACAGATGATCTTGGAATCTATGGTGATCCGGGATTTGAACCTGGGACGGCAACGGAAAGTGAAGCAGACAGTTTTGGAAGTTCGTCAGAGACAGATTTCAGTTCAGATATGACGGACTGGAGCAGTACAGAGGGCTGTATTGTCCTGTCTGAAGAAGCGGCACGGGAGTTGTATCAGAACGTAGAAACCGGTATGCCGGTGGTTATTTATAAATAAGAACAGGTAAAATGCTGCAGAGATTCTGAAGTGAATTTTTGCAGCAGTTTTTGCTTTCCTTAAGGAGATGGAAGAATATGAAAATTGTTGTATTAGCAGGTGGAACCAGTACAGAAAGAGATGTTTCTATCGTATCAGGAACAGGAATCTGCCAGGCACTCAGACAGAAAGGACATCAGGCGATCCTGGTGGATGTATTCTGTGGCCTCGAAACCGTAAACTGGGAAGATCCGTTCCCGGCGGAATACGATGTCGAAAAAGCAGCAGAGTATATCAAGGGCTTTAATCCGCAGATGAAAGAATTAAAGAAAGCCCGCAGAGATTTCTTCGGGTCAAATGTCATCGAACTCTGCAAAAAAGCCGACTTTGTTTTTCTCGGACTTCACGGTGCAAACGGAGAGGACGGCAAGTTACAGGCAGCATTTGACCTGATGGGAATTCCTTATACCGGAACCGGATACTTAAGCAGTGCGATGGCAATGGACAAAGGCGTGACCAAAGCAATGTTCCAGATGAGAGGCGTAAGCACACCGGGCGGAAAAGCCATGAAGAAAAAAGACCGTCAGGACTCTCTTGCGGCACTTGGCATGGAATTTCCTGTAGTTGTCAAGACATGCTGCGGTGGTTCCAGCATCGGTGTCTATATCGTAGATAATCAGGAAGATTATGTCAAAGCACTGGATGAAGCTTTTGAATACGAAAACGAAGTTGTCATCGAAGAATTCATCAAGGGTGTGGAATACACAGTTGCGGTCGTTGACGGAACTGCCTACCCGGTAGTCCAGATCGTGCCGAAAGAAGGCTTTTACGATTACGAGAATAAATACAAACCAGGTGCAGTACAGGAAACCTGTCCGGCTCCGATCTCAGAGGAACTGACAAAACGCCTTCAGGAAGCAGCAGTGGACGGCTATCATGCACTGGAAATGGAAAGCTACGCAAGACTTGACTTCATCGTGACCGAAGACGAAAAGATTTACTGCCTGGAAGCCAACACCCTCCCGGGAATGACCCCGACCAGCCTGATCCCGCAGGAAGCAGCCGTTCTCGGAATGGATTACCCGACACTGTGTGAAGAACTGATCCGCGTTTCACAGAAAAAGTACAACTAAAGAGGAAATCGATATGAAAAATCTTACTATAAAGAATCTTACCGAAGTCTGCTCCGGTACATACCATGGTCCGGAAAACGTGATGGACAGGGAAGTTTCCTCCATCACTACAGACAGCCGCAAGATTGAAAAAGACAGCCTGTTTGTTCCAATCGTAGGAGAACGTGTAGATGCACACCGTTTTATCCCGGATGTCATGAGCAAGGGTGCGCTTGTCACACTTTCAGAGAGAGAACTGGAGAATGCAGATTTTCCATATATCCAGGTAGGATCTTCTCTTCAGGCAGTGAAGGATATCGCAGAATTTTATCTGAAACAGCTTCAGATCCCGGTTGTCGGGATCACCGGAAGTGTTGGCAAGACCAGCACAAAAGAAGTGATCGCTTCTGTACTTAAAGAAAAATACCGCACACTCAAGACACAGGGAAACTTTAATAATGAACTGGGACTTCCGTTGACTGTTTTCCGCCTGAGAGATGAAGATCAGATCGCAGTTCTGGAAATGGGAATCAGTGATTTTGGCGAGATGACCAGACTGACAAAGATCGCTAGACCGGATACCTGTGTGATCACAAATATCGGAACCTGCCATCTCGAAAATCTCGGAGACCGCGATGGTGTGCTCAAAGCCAAAACAGAGATCTTTAAGTCCATGAACCCGAAAGGACATATTGTTCTGAATGGTGATGACGATAAACTGGCGACAGTAAGTGAATACAATGGCGTCAAACCGGTATTTTTCGGACTCAATGCAGAGCGAGATGTATATGCGGATCAGATCGAGAGCAAAGGACTCAAGGGCGTTGCCTGCCGTATTCATCTTGGCGAGGATGCTTTTGATGTGCTTGTTCCGACACCGGGGATCCATATGGTCTACAATGCACTGGCAGCAGCTGCTGTAGGACGCATTTACGGGCTTTCCATCGAGGAGATCAAGAGAGGTATCGAAAGCCTGGAGACGATCCGCGGACGTTTCAAAATGATCGAGACAGACAAATTCCTGGTAGTGGATGACTGCTACAACGCAAACCCGATGTCCATGAAAGCTTCCCTTGATGTTCTTCACGACGGAGAAGGACGAAGAGTGGCGATCCTTGGAGATATGGGAGAACTTGGAGAAAATGAGATCGCGCTTCATGAAGAAGTCGGAACTCATGCAGCACAGTGCGGAATTGATGTCTGCATCTGTGTTGGTGCACTTTCTGTGCATATGGCAGAAGCTGCACGCAAAGCAGATCAGGAATTTAAAGTAATTTATGAAGAGAGCCGGGAATCTCTCCTTGAGCATCTTGGAGATCTTGTCCAGGAGGGAGATACGATCCTTGTAAAAGCATCCCATTTCATGCAGTTTGAAGAGGTTGTCAAGGCACTGGAAGAAATGTAAATATCAGGTTATGAAAGATCCAGACAGAATATAAAACGACAGAAACTCCTCATGGGAGGTTGAATTATCACGAAAAGCAGATAAATCAGCCGTTCAGAGGAGTTTTTCGCATTTTCCAGGGAGAATTTGACGAACGATTTTTGTTTCCAGCAAGTTCATACAGGTGTAGAATGGGAATTAACAGCAGAAGAAAAGCCGAGAAGGTGTCGGAGAGATTGTAAAAGCAAGGAGGGGCTTATGCTGGAGCGAATCATGAACCTGCAGATACTGCTTTGCATCATGGCAGCCGCCGGAGCTTTCGGAGCGGTTGGCATGCTGGCAGTACACCTTACTTACAGAAGAACTCTGCGAAGAACAAATGCAGTCACAAGCCTTAAGGAAAAATGGCTGAACCTCTGGAAAACAAGAGATAAACTGCTGAACAGGATGAACTTTCTGGTCTGGCTGCCGTCGCTTCTGTCAACGTTGTGTCTGGGGCTTGCAATCCTGTTTGTGACAAAGCTCAAGTGGACAAGTGGGCTGCCGCTTAGGTATCTTTATCTGGGAACGGTGATCCCGGTTGCATTGATGATTCTGAGACAGGCTCTGGATTTTGCTTACCGGGAAGAGCTTGTGATGAATTCTCTGGCAGACTATATCCTTTCTGCACGGACCAAAAGAGAGGAGACAGTCACACCGCGAAAGGCGGAACCAGTCGCATCGCCGCCCAGGATGGACCCCGTTCTCCAGGAAGAGATGGTGGAGAAGATCACGGCAAGCATCCGCCAGACAGCGGCGACCGGAAGCCATTTCAGCAAAATGCTGAGCCCGGAGGAAGAGGAGATCATGCGTGAGATCATCCGGGAATTTATGGAATGACAGATCGTGGAAGAAATATTGCTTGTAGGAAGGCAGTTCGTTTGTTATACTTTCAGAAGGATCTGATAGTTACTGTGAACGGAGCGAACAGTAACATCTGAGAAACTTGAAATATGTAATTGTGAAGAAATAAGATAGTTGCGGATACACAAAATTAAGGAGAAATGGGGGACAGCCCCACGAAACAAAAATGAATAAAAAGAGAATTACATGGATAGAACTCCTGCGAATTGCAGCCTGCATCGGTGTGATCGGCATTCATGCCGGGTCACAGCATTTCCGGGATACACCACTGGATTCCAGTATATGGAGAATTTCGAATTTTTACCATGGAATCAACCGTTTTGCAGTGGCATCGTTTATCATGATCAGCGGAACGCTGTATCTGGATGGTAAGAGAAACTGGTCACTCAAGAAACTCTGGACCAGGAATATTTTTCAGATAGCAGTGGCGTATGTGTTCTGGCAGATTTTTTATGCGGTATACAGGATCGTAATGGCGGGGAAACCAGCGATAGGATCTGTATCGTTTTTTAAGAAAATACTGATCTATTGCAGTGAATCCTATTTCCATCTGTGGTATCTTCCTATGTTAGCAGGACTCCTGATAGTGACACCGCTTTTGTGGGAAATCGTAAACTGTGAACGAAGTAAGAAATGGGAAGAATATCTGATCCTGATGTTTCTGCTCATCAAGATCATACCATACACAGTAAACTGTTTTTCGTTCCCGCTGAAGGAATACGTCATGAATGTGATGCATACGGTTCAGCCGGGAATGGTCGTGGACTATGCAGGATATTTTATCCTGGGACATTACCTTTCACATTATGAGATTTCCAGGAAGCTGGAACGAACGATTTATATTCTGGGAATTTCACTGATCCTTGCGGCAATCCTGCTCAGTCAGTACATGTCACCGAGAGTGGGAAGAGAACTCCAGTCCTATTATGAAAACTTTACGCTTGCGGGATTTTTCTGGGGAAGTGCGATTTTCTTATTTTTCAAAAATCATGTGTCCAAAATACATTGGAGCGAGAAACAGGAAGAGATCATATGTCGGTTGGGAGGTTATACGTTCGGAATCTATCTGATCCATGCATTTTTCCGCGACATCCTGCACAGAGCTGGAATAGACAGCATGATGATCGGAAATACAGTGATTGCGATCCCGATAGTCATGGTGTGTATCTTTGGACTTAGCTGCCTTGCGGTAATACTTATCAAAAAAATACCGGTATTGGGTAAGTGGATTGTCTGATACGAAAAAATGCCGCTTGCAGCAAACTGTTATTATCCGTGAAGCTGTGAGCGGCACTTTTTTAATCTTCCTCGATCACCTGAATCTCCAGGTAATCAAATTCAATATGTTCAATAAAACTGTCCTGGCGGAACCGTGTTCTGGAATGGCGTTTGAAATCCGTGACATTGCTGTCCAGCCAGATCGGATTTTCCAGGTCAAAATCATAGCAGATCTCCTGCAGTGCACGGAAGATCTTGTGTGTCCTTGTATCTTCTGAGTCGTCATCAATGACGAGATCTTTCAGCATGTGGTTGTCTTTCCACAGTTTTCCCCATAAACGAAACATAGTGTTCCTACCTCCCTATCAAAACTGCCACAGGTGACAGAAATATTTGAGTGCTAAGTGATTTTAAGTATAATGGCTTTTAATATGCAAGTAAAGAGGTTATAAGTTCATATTTATAAGTGAAAAAACGATTAAAATTATAATAATTATGCCAGCTATGATACTGATAACTGCCAGAGGTCCATGTGATGAACTGTCATTAGAAGTGTCAGGTAACTGAGTATGAAAGGAGTTATCTGAAGACTTTGGCGGAAAATAATAATTGTTATTGGCATAGGTTTTTCTTTGTTCTGCTTTTTTTAAATGTGAGAAAGGATCATTTTGATTTATGATTCGATCATAAAATGCATTTGTAAATTCCAAATCAGCTTCTGTGCTGAATGGAGCGTCTGAGGTATCATGGGCTATTTGATTTCTGACCCAGCGGATATGCTTCAACATTTTATAATCTTTTTCCCAATTGGTAACTGTATACTGCGCCTGAGGAGTTTTATCCATTTGCTGAATATATTCACTAACACCATTTTGGCAGTTGAGAATATCTCTGCAAAGCCGGTCAAGACGTTTATAAGCTTCAAAAAAAGTATTATCTCTCTGATTCAAATTTATCCCCTGTTTTTTACATCAATAGTAGGTGTTTGCTAATGGCATTGTAGTTATCAGTTATTACTTTGTCAAGAATTTTTATATATCTTCTTGTGAAATGTCGTTGCAGATTTTAGCGAGATAAAGTATAATTAATATACATTTTGCAAAAACACAGAAGCGTGCAATGCATAATTTATATGAATGGAGGATTATTATGAAGCTATACGACGGTGGCGTTTACCTTGTAAATGGCAGTGACATTGTTGAAGAAAGCAAGTTTGATCAGCCGGTATCCAGAGAAGACGCAGCAAAGAACACCATGGCATATGATATCCTGGAAGCACACAATACTTCCGGAAATATGCAGAAATTACAGATCAAGTTTGATAAGTTAACATCCCATGATATTACTTTTGTAGGAATCATCCAGACAGCACGTGCTTCAGGACTTGAGAAATTCCCGATCCCATATGTGCTGACAAACTGTCACAACTCTCTGTGTGCAGTAGGCGGAACAATCAACGAAGATGACCACATGTTCGGACTTACCTGTGCAAAGAAATATGGCGGAGTATATGTACCTCCTCATCAGGCAGTCATCCATCAGTTCGCACGTGAGATGCTTGCAGGCGGCGGCAAGATGATCCTGGGTTCTGACAGCCACACCCGTTATGGTGCACTTGGTACCATGGCCATGGGCGAGGGTGGCGGTGAGTTGGTTAAGCAGCTCCTTTCCCAGACTTATGACATCAATATGCCGGGCGTAGTTGCAATCTACCTCAAGGGACAGCCGAGACCGGGCGTAGGACCGCAGGACGTTGCTCTGGCGATCATCGGCAAGGTATTTGCCAATGGATACGTTAAGAACAAAGTTATGGAATTCGTAGGACCTGGAGTTGCAGGTTTAAGTGCAGACTTCCGTATCGGAATTGACGTTATGACAACAGAGACAACCTGTCTTTCTTCTATCTGGCAGACAGATGAGACCATCGAAGAATTCTACGAGATCCATGGCAGAAAAGAAGACTACAAAGAACTCAAACCGGGCAAGGTTGCATACTATGACGGCTGCGTAGAGGTTGACTTAAGTGAGATCAAACCGATGATCGCAATGCCATTCCACCCAAGCAATACCTATACTATCGATGAACTCAAAGAAAACCTCTATGACATCCTTGATGATGTAGAGAAAAAGGCTCAGATCAGTCTCGACGGCAAAGTTCCATATTCTCTCAAGGACAAAGTCGTTGACGGTAAACTTTATGTAGAGCAGGGAATCATCGCCGGATGTGCAGGCGGCGGATTTGAGAATATCTGTGCAGCAGCAGACATCCTCCGCGGAGCAAGCATCGGTGCAGACGCCTTTACACTCAGCGTTTACCCGGCAAGTACACCGATCTATATGGAACTTGCAAGAAACGGTGTCCTGGCTGACCTCCTTGCAACAGGGGCAGTTGTCAAGACTGCTTTCTGCGGACCGTGCTTCGGTGCCGGAGACACACCTGCAAATAATGCGTTCAGTATCCGTCATACAACGAGAAACTTCCCGAACCGTGAAGGTTCCAAGGTCCAGAACGGACAGATTTCTTCCG
Organism: Blautia sp. CAG:237; assembly: GCF_000436615.1. NCBI lineage: Bacteria > Bacillati > Bacillota > Clostridia > Lachnospirales > Lachnospiraceae > Blautia > Blautia sp. CAG:237. The sequence continues at coordinate 88,502 of NZ_FR886712.1, read as the reverse complement.
TTGCACTTATGGATGCGAGATCCATCGCAGCAACAGCAGCAAACAAAGGCTTCCTGACTTCCGCAGAAGAATTTACCGGAAGCTACAGACATCAGAAATATTTCTTCGACAAAACAATTTATGAGAACCGTATCTTTGACAGCAAGGGCGTTGCAGATCCAAGCGTTGAGATCCAGTTCGGACCAAACATCAAAGACTGGCCGGAGATGCCTGCGCTGGCAGAGAACCTTGTTCTCAAAGTTGTTTCTGAGATCCATGATCCTGTTACAACAACAGACGAGCTGATTCCTTCCGGTGAGACTTCCTCTTTCCGTTCCAATCCGCTTGGACTGGCAGAGTTCACTCTTTCCAGAAGAGATCCGGAGTACGTTGGACGTGCCAAAGAGATCCAGAAGGCACAGAAGGCGATCGAAGCAGGAGAATGTCCGGCAGAGGCAGTTCCGGAACTGAAACCGGTTATGGAAGCTGTTAAGAAACAGTTCGCAGATATCAGCAAAGAAAACGTCGGAGTCGGAAGTACGATCTTCGCTGTAAAACCTGGTGATGGCTCTGCACGTGAGCAGGCCGCTTCCTGCCAGAAGGTTCTCGGCGGATGGGCAAACATCGCAAACGAGTACGCTACCAAACGTTACCGCTCAAACCTTATCAACTGGGGCATGCTTCCATTCCTGATCCCGCAGGGAGAGCTTCCGTTTACCAACGGTGATTTCCTGTTCTTCCCGCATATCAGAGAAGCTGTTGCTGATAAAGCCGACAGCATCACCGGATATGTAGTCAAAGAAGACGGACTTAAGGAGTTCCAGGTAACACTCGGAGAACTGACCGATGACGAACGTGAGATCATCCTCAAAGGATGTCTGATCAACTACAACAGAAAATAAGACTGGTTCTGGCACCCCACATACAGAACCAACCCCTGTTTGTGCAGTCCCGCAGGATGGCTTACCACAGCCTCCCGCGGGACTGCTTTTTGTATGGAAGAGGAGTTTTATAATATGTTTAAATTATCAGAAAATAATAAAAAATACACACAAATAAAACAAGAATAATATTATAAACACGAAAAATATACAATAAATTAAAAAATAATCGAAAAATGTGTTGACAAATACACTATACAGTGCTATTATAATGACATCAAAAGAAAACAAAAACAAAACACAAAAGAAACTCATTCAATTCATAGTATAGAGAACATGAAAGGAATGAAAATCAAAAGAAAGGCAAGGGTGATACCGTTGGGACAGTAGTTACTAATCACAATCAATATAAGAAGTGATAGGAATCGAGTTTCCTGCAAGAAAGACCTGATACATATTAGCCCATTAATTTAAGAAATAATCATATTCTTAGAGAAGAAAGATGAAATTTACAGCCTGGTGAACAGGACTTCATGAAAAGAAATGATCGTTTATCATAAGTATTACAGGTATATAGAATCGATTACTTATATTGAATAACTATCACGCACCTGATACAGAGACTTTCGAAAATGTGTAAAGAAACATTTTTGAAAAAGTATAACTCCTTATTTTAGAGCATCGTCTGGAAGCAGAGATCCAGAGAAGCTTGAAGATAAATAAGCAAGATACTTTGAGATGCATATAAGATTTATTCTAATATGGATTGAAACTTTGCATCAGAAGAACATCTCCTCACAACAGATGTTAAGAAGAGATTATAAGGAATCTTATTTCAAAGGAAAACAGTTTGAAATTTAAGAAGTTAAGTTTGGAGCTGCTCTAATCCAATGAAAAAGAATATCCTAAGTTTCTCAATAAATTATAATTCGTAGATTATAATTTAAAATCTATAAACTTTCTAAATAGACGAAGTGATAAAAATCGTATCGTTTATGAGCAGGGAATAAAACAATCGCAACCACAAATCAAGACATCAATATGATATCGAAATTAATATAAAAACTAAATACAGAGAATTGGATCAGAGATATATGATGTAGATATATCACAGGAATTCAATTAGCAAACAAGACGATAAGTTTTGAAAGAACTAAGAGGTTATTAAAAATTGAATAGTGAAGAGTGTTAAGACGACCATCCTTTTATAAATAATTCGCGAAGAATAAATAGAAGTGATGGTCGTCTTACGTGTTGTATGTTATACTCTCCTCAAAAGGAGAGATTTTTTATGCAAAGTTTTAATATACAGGATTGTATTCTTTATGAAGATAAGGATATTCTGGTGTGCCATAAACCGGCGGGCGTTGCCGTGCAGAGTGCCCGCTTTGGAATGGCAGATATGGAAAGCAGCCTTAAGAATCATCTGGCACTTAAGACACCGGGCAAGATGCCGTATCTCGGGATCATACACAGACTGGATCAGCCGGTAGAGGGCGTTCTGGTATTTGCAAAAACGCCAAAGGCTGCCGCCGAACTGAACCGACAGATCACGTCTAAAACTGTCACAAAAGAATATCTGGCAGTAACCGCACAGCTGCCAGAGGAAAAGCAGGGGCATCTGGAAGATTACCTCAAAAAAGATAACCGGACAAATTCTTCCTCCGTGGTCACTCCGAAGACTCCCGGAGCAAAGAAAGCCAGCCTGGATTACAGTATTCAGGAAGAAATCAAAGACGAACGCACCGCAACAGGAAAAAGAATCCTTGTTAAGATCATCCTGGATACAGGACGACATCATCAGATCCGTGTGCAGATGGCTCACAAAGGCATGCCGCTCCTTGGAGACCGGAAATATAACGCCGCAGATAAGTCTGACCTTCCGTTAGGATTATGCTCCTGCCATCTGGCTTTCCGCCACCCGGCAAACGGAAAAAAAATGGAATTTAAAGTCACACCGAAAGGTGAGACATTCAAAGGCTTTTTGACACTGTAAAGCATATCAGCAAGAATGTATTATTTTCCGCTCAAATAATGAAAAAACTATGAAATCTATGGACGCAAAAAAGAAAATGTGTATAATGTAAAAAAGAAGCGCATTTGTATGAAGTTTGGATTAAGAAAAGAGGGAAAATAATGAGAAAAGCGGCTGCAGCCGGAATTATCCTTGCTGGTGCCATACTGGTGGCAGGGGGACTCGACAAAGAAAGCGGTTCTGAGAATTTTGTAGCGGATGTGCAGGCAAATGACGAGACAACACAGACAGAGGAAGAGACAGATTCAGATCCGGAATCAGAGGAAGAAGCTGCACTGGCAGCACAGATCGATACTTCTGCACCCGTAACGAAGGGAAGTAGAATTGCAGTTGTAAGTAAGAGCGTGGATGGTGAGTACTGGAAGGCACTTCATTCCGGTATGGAAGATGCGATTAAGGATGTCAATGCGGCATACGGTTTTACATCCGATGACCAGATCACGATGACCTTTGAAGGCGCAAGTGATGAGCAGGATGTGGAGAAGCAGGTTAATACACTGGATGCAGTTATTGCAGAGAATCCAACGGTATTATGTCTTTCAGCAGGCGACGAGGATTCCTGCCAGGCACAGCTTGAGGCAGCCAGAGAGAATGACATTGCAGTAGTAGCTTTTGACTCCAATGTAAGTGACAGTGATATGATCGCCGTTTTCCGCGGAACAGATAATGTTTATGTAGGAAAGATGGCGGGAGAGAAATTAAGCGATGCGATCGGAAAAAGCGGTAAAGTCGCAATTTTTTCCGCTCAGGAGAAGACAGAGAGCTCTAAGAAACGTGTAGAAGGATTCAAGGAAGCTCTCGCAGAATGTCCGGACATTACAGTTGTTCAGGAATTATATACAGATCAGGTGGATGACATGAAAACTGCCATGGAAGATGCTCTTCGGAGATATCCGGATCTGGCAGGCGTGTTCTGTACGAATGCAGATGTATCTGATCTTTATCTCGATATTGAGAAAGCAGAGGGTACAGCACCGGTCATGGTTGGAGTGGATGCAACTACCAAACAGCAGGACGCAGTTCGTAATGGTTCAGAGGCAGGCATTGTTTCACAGTCCCCGTATCAGCTGGGATACCAGACGATCCTTGCAGCCGTACAGCTGACCGTTCCGTATGAGGAAGTTTCCAGCGGTCTGGAGAAATTTGTATACTATGATCCTGTATGGATCGATACCACGAATCTGGATGCTCCAGAGTACAGCTCTTATCTGTATGGGAAATAAATTAACCTGTTGTGCTATTTCAAATAAAACGTTTAAAACTTGTAAAAACCGCAAAGAATCCCTGTTATTATTGATAAATAAATTTTTTAGAATATCAATTCTTTGATTTTTCCAAGTTCGCAGGTTTCGCCGAAAATACTGTTTAATGCAATGCAGAGGTTGTATGCCAATACTTTATAATGAAGCAAGAACAATATGTTCATAGAAATGGAATCAATCCGTCAGTATATAGAAAGTCAGGGTGAGAAAAATAAACCGGGCAGTAAAAATAAGGATCTATCCAAATAAAGAGCAGATAATTCAGATAGAGAAAACAATCGGCTGCTGCCGTTTTCTTTATAACCAGATGCTTGCAGATAAGATCAGTCATTACCAGAAAGAAAAAAAGATGTTGAAAAATACACCGGCCGGATATAAAAAAGAATATCCATGGCTGAAAGAAGTAGACCTTCGAACCGCATATCGTATCCTGCCCGTACTTTACCGTAGATAAGCTCGTTCTCGACGGACGGCACGTCAAAAAAGTGTTCGGCGAGATCGACAAGACTTCCTTCGTAAGCATTCTCGTCATGGAAGGAAAAGGTACGATCCGCGATAAGGAAGAAACCCTGACTTTCAAAAAAGGAGACAGCCTCTTTGTCACAGCCAATATCGGTGAGTATGAACTGGAAGGTGCTTTTGAGGCACTTGTAACGACCGTATAACATCTTGCCTGATATAACTATATATAAAACTTCAAATTGAAATCCCAATTCCTGCAAGGACAGTTCACATCGGACTGTCCTTGTGTTATAATAGATAAGTTAATGAAAATGGAGGAGGAAAATCTTTTGAAAGAAAGAGAAACATTTGGATCAAGACTTGGATTCATCCTGGTTTCAGCAGGATGTGCAGTAGGTCTTGGAAACGTATGGAAATTTCCGTACATGACAGGTAAGTACGGCGGTGCCGCTTTTATCCTGATCTATCTTGGCTTTCTTGTACTGCTTGGACTTCCGATCCTTGTAAGCGAATTTGCAGTAGGACGAAGCAGCAGACTGAGTACGGCAAGAGCATTTCACAAACTGGAGCCGGAAGGTTCTAATTTCCATAAATACAGCTATATGGGAATGATCGGTAACTACATGCTGATGATGTTTTATACGATGGTTGCAGGATGGATGATGTACTATTGTTATGTTATGGCAACCGGGAAACTGAGCGGAGCTTCTTCCGAAGAAGTGAGCAGATTTTTCTCAAATCTGATGACATCTACAGGAACGATGACCGGATGGATGATCGCAGCGGTCCTGCTGGCATTTGGTGTATGTTCCCTGGGACTTCAGAACGGAATCGAGCGTATCACTAAGATTATGATGATCTGTCTGCTGGCACTGATCGTTGTACTGGCAGTTCACTCCGTAACACTGGATGGAGCAATGGAAGGTGTGAAATTCTACCTTGTACCGAATCTTGACAATATCCGCGAGGCAGGAATTGGAAATGTAATCTTTGGGGCACTGTCACAGGCATTCTTTACTTTGAGTATCGGTATCGGAGCGATGGAGATCTTCGGAAGCTACATGGGCAAAGAACGTACCCTTGCAGGAGAAAGCATCAACATCCTGATCCTGGATACCTTCGTAGCACTGATGGCAGGACTTATTATCATTCCGGCGTGTTTTTCATTCAATGTAGAGCCGGGAGCAGGTCCGGGACTTGTGTTCATCACTCTGCCAAATGTGTTCAATCAGATGGCTGGCGGAAGACTCTGGGGAGCACTGTTCTTCCTGTTTATGTCTTTTGCGGCACTGTCTACAGTAATTGCAGTATTCGAAAATATCCTGTCCTTTGCAATGGATCTGTGGGGATGGAAACGCAACAAGGCTGTTGCATTTAATATCGTTCTGATCATTATCCTTTCCATGCCGGCAATCCTTGGCTTTGGACCATGGTCCGGAATCCAGATCCTTGGTGAAGGAACAACTATCATGGATCTTGAGGACTTTATTATCTCAAACAACATCCTGCCGCTTGGATCTGTAATATTCGTGATTTTCTGTACATCTAAGAACGGATGGGGATGGAAGAATTTCCTGAGAGAAGCCAACACAGGAAAAGGAGCGAAATTCCCGGCATTCATCAGAAATTACATGCTGTGGGTGATCCCGGTCGTTGTAGCGATCATTTATCTCAAAGGTTACTATGACATGTTCCAGCCAAAGGGAAATGCTTATCTGATCCCATGGATGATCGTTGGTATTGCCATGCTGGCACTGACAGGATGGATCTCATTCGGACACAGCAAAAAGAAATAAGATACCACGGAACAATCCGTAAGTATCGCAAACAATAAGAATTAAGAGGAGGCACAAGTATTATGATAGCAGAAAAAATGAAACCTTTCGTACAGAACAATTCAGCAATCCGTATGATGTTCGAAGAAGGAAACCGTCTCCGAGCAAAGTACGGTGCGGACAAAGTCTATGACTTCAGCCTTGGAAATCCAAGTGTTCCGGCACCGGACTGTGTACGCGAAGCAATCATAGATCTTGTAAACAACGAAGAACCGACTGTCCTTCATGGATATATGAGTAACGCCGGGTTCGAGGATGTCAGAGAGACGATCGCACAGTCTCTGAACCGTCGTTTCGAAACTGCTTTTTCTGCACATAATCTGATCATGACTGTTGGTGCTGCCAGTGGCCTGAACGTGATCCTCAAAACGATCCTGAATCCTGGAGAGGAAGTGATCGTTTTTGCACCGTATTTCCTGGAATATGGTGCATATGTCCGCAACTATGATGGCAAGCTTGTGGAAATCTCACCGAACACAGAGACCTTTCAGCCGAACCTTAAAGAACTGGAAGAAAAAATTACAGTCAACACTCGTGCAGTGATCGTAAATACACCGCACAATCCGACAGGTGTCGTTTATTCCGAGGATACTATCAAAGAACTTGCAGCGATCCTGGAGAAAAAACAGCAGGAGTTCGGTTCTGTGATCTATCTGATTTCTGATGAGCCATACAGAGAGCTGGCTTATGACGGCGTAGAAGTTCCGTATCTGACGAAATACTACAAGAATACGGTTGTAGGATATTCCTACAGTAAATCTCTGTCTCTGCCGGGTGAGCGTATCGGTTATCTGGTCATTCCGGATGAGTTGGAAGACAGCGCAACCGTCATCACAGCAGCAGCGATCGCAAACCGTGTACTCGGAAGTGTCAATGCACCGTCCCTGATGCAGAAAGTCATCCAGAAATGCGTAGACGCAGAAGTAGATGTTGCAGCTTATGACAGAAACCGTCTGGCACTTTACAATGGACTGACAGAATGTGGATTTGAGTGCATCAAACCACAGGGAGCTTTTTACCTGTTCGTGAAATCTCCGATCGCAGATGAGAAACAGTTCTGTGAGGCCGGCAAGAAATACAATATCCTCATGGTTCCGGGAAGCTCCTTTGCCTGCCCGGGATATGTGAGGCTGGCATACTGTGTTTCCTATGAGACGATCCAGAATTCCCTTCCGGAGTTTAAGAAACTGGCTGCGGAGTATGGACTGGGCAAATAATCCACATGAAACAACAAAAGAATGACAAAAAAATAACAATATAAAACACTATTTATACAGGATTTTAGATAAAACCACAAAAACAGGAGCCCCTCTTGTAGAAATACAAGGCAGAGGCTCCTGTCTACGTTTACATGGCATTATATCAGATCTTATCAATTTTCTTGCGGATCGCCAGCATCTTCTGATCGAGCTGGCTGATCATAGAGGCACATTGCTGCAGTTCCTCATTGATAACGGCAGCCTGTTTCTGACCTCTCTTATAACGGAGCTGGTGGTCGAGGTTTGCCCAGTAATCCATTGCAGCCGTCCGGAGCTGAAGCTCCAGTTTGACCCATTGATTCTCATTCTGGAATGGAATTGCGATCTCCAGGATCAGATGCAGGCTCTGATAGCCGGATTTCTTGGGCTGCTTGATATAGTCCTTGATCTTGATGATGCGGATGTCCTGCTGTTTCTGGATCAGGTCAGCCACCTTGTAGATATCGTCCACATAAGCGCACACAGCACGGACCCCGATCAGGTCGTTGATCTTCTCCACTGCCTGCGCGAAATTCATATCGAGGCCTTTTTTCTGCATTTTCTTGCAGACACTGTCGTAGCTCTTGAGTCGTCCGGTCTTCATCTGTATGTAGTTTCGTCCGGTCTTCATCAGCAGAAAAGTGTTGATGATATCGATCTTGGTCATCATAAGATTGATGGCACATTGTCCCTGGATGCTGAACTCGCTGTCGGTCAGCATATTCTTTAATAGTTCTTTCTTTTTCAATTTCTGTCTTTCTTCCTCTAATTGTATCAGTGTGAATGTTTCTGGTTCTGTTACCCGTATTGCATTACCGCTTCCCATTAGAATACTCCTTCAATAATAAATCTGTAGATTGATCATGTTAAAAGAAAGTAAAACAGAAGAGAAGCGCAGAACAGGGAATAGTTCTGTGTCATCTCTTATCCTCTAATCTATGCAGGATAAAATAGGAATATGACAATATATTCTGGTGCATTATTCTATTATATACAAAATAACTAATTTATACAGAGAAAAACAAAAAAACTTATATAAAATACCATATGAAAATAAATTGCAAAATAAGTGACCATAAAATATAATAAACATATACAAAAATGCCCCGGGCATAGTTGTGTAAATTACATAAAAAGAATAAATAAAAAGGGATTTAGTGGATTTTTTAGGTGGTTAAAATATATTGACAAATGATTAACAATCTAATATAATAACCTCATCAGCAAGATTGATAAATAATTAACGTTAATTCATTAACACACACAACCATCAAACACACTACTAAAACCAGAAAGAATCAAATCACAAGAGGAAAACAGGAGGATTCAGAAATGGCAAAGAAAGAAACCCACATCCCGGCAATTATCGACACTCCAGAGGCACTTGAAGCCAAGATCGCTGCGATGAAAGAAGCTCAGAAAATTTTTGCTACCTATACTCAGGAGCAGGTAGATAAGATCTTCAAAGCAGCCGCAACAGCAGCAGACAAAGCCCGTATTCCGCTTGCAAAAGCAGCCGTTGAAGAAACAGGAATGGGTATCGTAGAAGATAAAGTCATCAAGAACCATTACGCAGCAGAGTACATCTACAATGCATACAAAAACACCAAGACCTGTGGTGTACTGGAAGAAGATCCGGTTTATGGAATCAAGAAAATTGCAGAACCGATCGGTCTGATCGCAGCAGTTATCCCGACAACAAACCCGACTTCCACAGCAATCTTCAAAACCCTGATCGCTCTGAAGACAAGAAACGCAATCATCATCAGCCCACATCCACGTGCAAAAGGAAGCACTATTGAAGCTGCCAAAGTTGTTCTTGAAGCAGCAGTAAAAGCAGGTGCTCCGGAAGGAATCATTGGCTGGATCGATGTACCAAGCCTTGAGCTTACAAACCTCGTAATGAAGGAAGCTGACATCATTCTTGCAACAGGTGGTCCTGGAATGGTTAAAGCAGCATACTCCTCCGGAAAACCGGCACTTGGTGTTGGAGCCGGAAATACACCGGTTATCATCGACGACACAGCAGATGTCCGTCTTGCAGTAAACTCCATCATCCATTCCAAAACATTTGATAATGGTATGATCTGTGCTTCTGAGCAGTCCGTAACTGTTCTTGAAGGCATTTACAAAGCAGTAAAAGAAGAGTTCCAGTACAGAGGATGCTACTTCCTTAAGAAAGACGAAATCGAAAAAGTAAGAAAAACAATCCTGATCAACGGTGCACTGAATGCCAAGATCGTTGGACAGAAAGCAGCTACGATCGCTGAGATGGCAGGAGTTACTGTTCCGGCAGAAACCAAGATCCTGATCGGTGAAGTAGAATCTGTAGATATCAGCGAAGAGTTCGCACACGAGAAACTTTCTCCTGTACTTGCAATGTACAAGGCAAAAACCTTCGACGAAGCTATCGCAAAAGCAGAACAGCTGGTAGCTGACGGTGGATATGGACATACATCTTCTCTGTACATCAACGTAAATGAGAAAGAAAAGATGGCAAAACATGCAGCAGCAATGAAGACCTGCCGTATCCTGATCAACACTCCATCTTCTCAGGGTGGTATCGGAGATCTCTACAACTTTAAACTCGCTCCGTCTCTGACACTTGGATGCGGTTCCTGGGGTGGAAACTCTGTATCTGAAAACGTTGGTGTTAAACACCTGATCAATATCAAGACTGTTGCTGAGAGGAGAGAGAACATGCTCTGGATGAGAACCCCGGAAAAAGTTTACTTCAAAAAAGGCTGCCTGCCGGTTGCTCTTGATGAGCTGAAAAACGTGATGGGCAAAAAACGCTGCTTCATCGTAACTGACTCCTTCCTTTACAAGAATGGATACACCAAGAAGATCGAAGACAAACTTGACGAAATGGGAATCGTTCATACATGCTTCTCTGATGTAGAACCAGACCCGTCCCTCGCTTCTGCAAGAGCAGGTGCTGCAGCAATGCGTGCATTCGAACCAGACTGCATCATCGCAATGGGTGGTGGATCCGCAATGGATGCTGGTAAGATCATGTGGGTTCTCTATGAAAACCCGGATGCAGACTTCGATGATATGGCAATGGACTTCATGGATATCCGTAAGAGAATCTATACATTCCCGAAAATGGGTAAAAAAGCTTACTTCATCGCCGTACCTACATCTTCCGGTACAGGTTCTGAGGTAACACCTTTCGCCATCATCACAGACAAAGAAACAGGAATCAAATGGCCTCTGGCTGACTACGAACTGTTACCGGATATGGCGATCGTAGATACAGACAACATGATGAGTGCACCAAAAGGACTGACAAGTGCTTCTGGTATCGACGTTATGACACATGCTCTTGAGGCATATGTATCCATGATGGCTTCTGACTACACAGACGGTCTTGCACTCCGTGCAATCAAACTGGTATTTGATTATCTGCCAAGAGCATACAGAAACGGAAACGATGTAGAGGCAAGAGATCATATGGCAAATGCTTCCTGCATGGCTGGTATGGCATTTGCAAATGCATTCCTCGGAGTAAACCACTCCCTGGCTCACAAACTGGGCGCTTTCCATCACATCCCGCACGGTATCGCAAACGCTCTGGTACTTACAGATGTTATGCGCTACAATGCAGCAGAAGTTCCGGCTAAGATGGGTACTTTCCCGCAGTATCAGTATCCGAAGACACTGGCTCGCTACGCAGAGGTTGGCCGTTTCGTAGGACTGACAGGAAAAGATGACAAAGAAGTATTTGAGAAACTTCTGGAGAAACTCGAAGAACTCAAGAAGATCATCGAGATCAAACCTACCATCAAAGATTACGGTGTAGACGAGAAATACTTCCTTGAGACTCTTGATGAGATGAGCGAGCAGGCATTCAACGACCAGTGTACTGGTGCAAACCCGAGATACCCACTCATCGCAGAACTCAAAGAAATCTACCTGAAAGCTTACTATGGTAAATAATTAAAACGATATATTTTCTTCCATAAAATATAAATAATATAAGCGGCGATTGCCCCGGCATTACAGGAACGTAGTGCCGGGGCAGTTGCTTTATGGCAGTTAAGATTTGTTTAAGATTTGCGCGGACAAATTTAAGACTTTGTGTGTTGAAAAGAAAGAACACGAATGTTACAATAAACACCAACAGATATGGTAAAATCAAACAAAAACCACATACATCTTATGTGGAACAAAGGAAGCGTTAAGCTTCAGGGGGCATGATTATTGAAACAGAATGAAAACACAAAATACGTGAAACTTGGAATTACAGGTGCAGCAGTCCTGGCGTTTGGATTTGCGATCATGTATATCCTGAACCAGAGCCAGAGTATCGCAGCAGGAATCCGCGTGATCTTTAATATCCTGAAACCATTCCTGTATGGCGCACTGATCGCCTATATCCTTGCACCGATGTGCAACCGGATGGATGACAGATTCCTGAAATGGTGTCCAAATGCAACTGAGAAACAGAAAAAGGGAATGAAGTTTCTTTCCATTGCAATAGCGATCATATGTGCAGTGACTCTCGTAGTTCTGCTGATCCTGCTGATCTTACCGCAGGTATGGGACAGTACGATCAAAATCATCCGTATCCTTCCGGCACGGCTTGCATACTGCAATCGTATGATAGATCAGGTGCTCCAGGATCAGCCGCAGCTTCAGGCATATTTTAATCATTTTTCTTCACAGATTGAAAGTGGTCTGAATGACATTCTGAGTGCGAATTCCAGTATGATGCAGACAATTCAGGGGATTATAGGGAATCTTACCGTACAGTTGATTGAAGTCCTGAGTGTATTCAAGAATATGTTCCTCGGATTTTTGATTGCAGTATATCTCCTTGCCAGCCGCAAACTGTTTGGCGCACAGGCGAAACTTCTCCTGTATGGTATATTCCCGAACAAATGGGCACAGATCATCGAGGAAGAAGTCCATTACACAGACAAGATGTTCAATGGATTCTTTGTTGGCAAGATCATCGACTCTGCAATCATCGGTGTGATCTGTTTTGCAGGGACAACGTTGTTGGGATTTGAATCTGCAGCGTTTATCAGTGTTGTCATCGGTGTGACGAACATCATACCGTTTTTCGGACCTTTTATCGGTGCAATCCCGTGTGCATTACTTCTTCTTCTTGACAACCCGTGGCAGGCATTGTATTTCCTCATCTTTATCGTGATTCTTCAGCAGGTAGATGGAAATATCATTGGACCGAAGATCCTCGGAAACACAACAGGCGTTTCCAGCTTCTGGGTGCTGTTTTCTATTCTTCTGTTTGGCGGATTATGGGGACTTGTGGGAATGGTCATTGCGGTTCCGCTTTTTGGCGTACTCTATGATATTATCAGGAAACTGACAAACAGAGGACTTCAGAAGAACCACAAAGAAGACATGAGAGAAGAATACGATAATAGCTTCCACAAGCCGGAACCACCGAAGGAAAAATCTTCCGAGCCGAAACTTTCCAGAGAGAAACTTCTTGAGGCAAAGGTTCAGCTTCTGAAGAAAAAGAAACAACAGAAACATTGATTCAAAGTAATTAAGAACTGATTCAGGTGCAGTCTCGTGATGCCCGCCGGATCAGTTCTTTTCAGAAATGGAAGGAAAAGGAGAATGAATATGACGAAAGAAGAACTGAAACAACTGCCAAAAGTAGAGCTGCACTGTCATCTGGACGGTTCACTCAGCAGAGAATTTATAGAGAAAAGACTTGGAAGACAGGTCAGCCAGGAAGAACTTACAGTTTCTGACGACTGTACGAGTCTTGCCGAATATCTTGAGAAATTTGACATCCCGGGCCGATGCCTCATGGACGAACAGGGACTTGCGGAAGCCGGTTATGATGTACTTCGCAGCATGAGCCAGGAAAATGTCTGCTATGCAGAGATCCGTTTCGCTCCGCTGTTCTCAGAGACAGAGGATATGAACTGCAGCAAAGTGATCGAAGCACTTCTTAGTGGTCTGGAACGCGGCAGGAAAGATTTTGGAGTAGAGTACGGAGTACTCACCTGTGCAATGCGCCATCATAGCGAGGAAGAGAATTATCGTATGCTCAAGGCGGCAAGGGAATATCTCGGTTCCGGTGTATGCGGAGCAGACCTTGCTGGAGCAGAGGCAGTATATCCAATGTCGGAGTTCATGGAACTGTTTACAAAAGCGGGGAAACTGGGGATACCTTTTACTCTCCATGCAGGAGAATGTGGAAATCCTCAGAATATCATAGATTCTGTGCAGGTCGGAGCAAAGAGGATCGGACATGGTATCGCCATGCGTGGTCATAAAGAACTTGAGAGAGCACTTGCAGAGAAAAACATAGGAATCGAAATGTGCCCGATCAGCAATCTCCAGACAAAAGCAGTCAACAGTACCGCAGAATATCCGCTCCGTGAATTCCTGGATGCAGGACTGAAGGTATCGATCAACACCGACAACCGGACAGTCAGCAATACAAATCTGACCAAAGAACTGGATTTCATCCAGAGAACCTACGGGATCCGTGATGAAGAACTTCCGCTCCTGATGAAGAATGCAGTGGACATAGCTTTTGCAGCAGATGAGGTGAAAGCAGCACTGTACCGGAAACTGGGAATCCGGTAAATTTCAGGTGTGACTGCCGATAATTGAATTTTTACAAATAAACCCGCCCTGAGCCGTTAAAATGTTACGACTCAGGGCGATTCTTTTATTGCTCTGTATATCAGGGAACGCCAGCGGCGTGTCCTGTGATTTACTCTTACTGCTTACGGAATGCAGCACGTTTTCTTTCTCTGGGATCAAGAATTCTCTTGCGGATACGAAGGCTTGATGGTGTAACCTCAAGAAGCTCATCCTGGTCGATAAACTCGATCGCCTGCTCAAGACTGAGAACCTTAGGCGGTGTCAGTTTCAGAGCTTCATCGGCGGAAGAGGAACGTGTGTTGGTCAGATGTTTGGTCTTGCAGACATTCAGTTCGATGTCTTCAGCTTTACCATTCTGTCCGATGACCATACCGCTGTATACTTTTTCGCCAGGTCCAACGAAAAGTGTCCCACGGTCCTGTGCGGAGAACAGACCATATGCAACAGCTTCACCTGCTTCGAATGCGATCAGGGAGCCCTGTTTACGGTACTGGAAATCTCCTTTGTATGGAGCATATCCATCGAAGGTTGTATTCAGGATACCGGTACCCTTGGTGGAAGTAAGGAACTCTCCACGGAAACCGATCAGTCCACGGGACGGGATATGGAATTCCAGGCGGACAGAACCATCGCTGGCTGTGCTCATTCCCTGGAGTTCACCTTTACGCTCGCTCAGTTTCTGGATAACGGTACCGGAGAATTCTTCCGGAACATCAACGTAAGCGATTTCCATTGGTTCAAGTTTCTTGCCGCGTTCGTCTGTGTGATACAGAACTTCCGGTTTACTTACTGCGAATTCATAACCCTCACGGCGCATGTTCTCGATCAGGACAGAAAGGTGAAGTTCACCACGTCCGGAAACCTTGAAACATTCGGTAGTTTCAGTATCTTCTACACGAAGGCTGACATCTGTATTGAGCTCACGGTACAGACGGTCACGCAGATGACGGGAAGTGATGTATTTACCTTCCTGTCCTGCAAGCGGACTGTCGTTTACGAGGAAGTTCATGGAGATCGTAGGCTCGGAGATCTTCTGGAATGGAATTGCCTCCGGGTTGTCGCCGCCGCAGAGAGTATCACCGATATGGATATCTTCGATACCGGAGATCGCTACGATGGAACCTACAGATGCTTCTTTAACTTCAACTTTGTTCAGTCCGTCGAATTCATAAAGTTTGCTGATCTTGACTTTCTTGCGTTTGTCAAGGTCGTGATGGTTCAGAAGGGTAAGTTCCTGGTTTACTGCGATCTTACCGTTCTCTACTTTACCTACACCGATACGTCCTACATATTCATTGTAGTCGATGGTGCTGATAAGAACCTGTGTGTCAGCTTCCGGATCACCTTCCGGAGCCGGGATATATTTCAGGATTGTCTCAAACAGCGGAGCCATATTCTCCGGTGTATCTGCGAGGTCAAGAACTGCATGGCCTGCTTTTGCAGAAGCATACAGGAACGGGCAGTCAAGCTGCTCGTCAGAAGCTTCAAGGTCCATAAGAAGTTCCAGAACTTCATCGATAACTTCATCAGGACGTGCTTCCGGACGGTCGATCTTGTTGATGCAGACGATAACGTGCAGGTTCAGCTCCAGAGCTTTCTTCAGAACAAATTTAGTCTGAGGCATAGCACCCTCAAAAGCATCTACCAGAAGAATAACGCCATCGACCATTTTCAGTACACGCTCTACTTCGCCGCCGAAGTCTGCATGACCTGGGGTATCGATGATGTTGATTTTTACTCCTTTGTAGTGGACAGCAGTGTTCTTGGACAAAATAGTAATTCCGCGCTCACGCTCAATGTCATTGGAGTCCATGACACGTTCCTGAACTTCCTGGTTTTCACGGAATACACCGCTCTGCTTCAGAAGCTGGTCTACCAGGGTGGTTTTGCCGTGATCGACATGGGCGATAATGGCTACGTTGCGTACATCTTCGCGTTTGATATTCATAAAAATCGAAATCCTTTCTTTTTTCTTCTATATTAATGTGTTTTTTCCATGATACGACATTCCAGTTTACCACATTTTTCGCAGATTACAAGGTGTTGAGAAAAATTTTTTTTAAAAGTAGTTCTAAATCTGCATAAGCCTTCATATTCATAGTTCTATAAAAAACAAAATACCCAAAGAGGAAGGAGAACTATTTATGGCAGACAAAATCATTGAAAACAATCAGGTATCGATCATGGGAAAAATTGATACAGGCTTTACATTCAGTCATCTGGTGTTTGGCGAGGGCTTTTATACAATGGAGCTGATCGTCAAGCGTCTGAGTGATTCTGAGGACAGGATCCCGGTCATGGTGTCAGAGCGTCTGATCGATGTCACACAGGATTATATAGGAGAGTATATTGAAATCCATGGACAGTTTCGTTCCTATAACCGCCATGAGGAGAAGCACAATCGACTGGTGCTCTCTGTCTTTGCGCGTGAAGTGAAGTTTGTGGAGGAGGACGATGAAAATGTTCCGGTCAACCAGATCTTTATGGATGGCTTTATATGCAAACCGCCGGTTTACCGCAAGACTCCTCTTGGAAGAGAAATTGCAGATATCCTGCTGGCAGTGAACCGGCCTTACGGAAAATCAGATTACATACCATGCATCTGCTGGGGCAGAAATGCGCGATATGCTTCGGCGTTTGCAGTAGGCGGACATGTACTTCTGTGGGGCAGGATCCAGAGCAGGGAATATATGAAGCGTATCGGTGAGAATCAGTCCGAGAAGCGCATAGCGTATGAAGTATCCGTGAGCAAGTTGGAGTACGTAGATTAGGAAATATCTGGGAAACGTCCGGAGGACAGATACAGCTTGCTTTTTTGCCGGAACTGAGGTAAGATAAAACCATTAATGCAAGGATTAGTTTTACCAACGTTAAGAGGAAGTAGTTATGGAAAGAGAATTAACAGAAGTATACTGTGGAAACGGAAAGGGCAAGACCGCACTCGCGATCGGACAGAGCATCCGTGAAGCGGTGCAGGGCAAGAGTGTGATCGTTATCCAGTTCCTGAAGGGATGTGAGAAGCGTTCACTGGATTTTCTGGAGGATCTGGACAATCTGGATTTCAAGATTTTCCGTTTTGAAAAGAGGGACTGCTGTTATGAACAGCTCACTGAGGAAGAGAAAGCGGAGGAGAGATCCAATATCCTCAACGGATTGAATTTTGCCCGCAAGGTTGTTGTGACACAGGAATGCGATTTTCTTTTGCTTGATGAGATTCTGGGACTTCTGGATCGTGGGATCGTCACGGTAGATGCCATTATAGACATTCTGAAACAGAAGGACGAGTCCATGCATATAGTAATGACCGGCTGGAATTTTCCGGAGGAACTTAAGCCATATGTGGATACGATAACCACACTGAATTCCGAGGAAGTCCATCACTCCTGCGAACAGCAGTGAGCATCCGGCAGATTATCAGAATATATTAAATTACAGAAGAATAAAGGAGGAGTTCAAATGGCAATTTTTAAAGGTGCAGGTGTAGCGATCGTTACCCCTATGTATGAAGACGGAAAGGTGAACTACGACAAACTGGAAGAACTGCTCGAGTATCAGATTGCCAACAGCACAGATGCGATCATCATCTGCGGTACCACAGGTGAGTCTGCAACCATGACACATGGAGAGCATCTCAAAACTATCAAATTTGCAATTGACAAAGTAAACAAACGTGTTCCGGTTATCGCAGGAACAGGTTCTAATTGCACAGAAACTGCGATCATGATGTCCAAGGAAGCAGCATCCTACGGAGCAGACGCTCTGCTGGTAGTAACTCCTTATTATAATAAGGCAACTCAGAAGGGACTCATCGCTCACTATACTGCAGTAGCAAACGCAGTACCGGAGACACCGATCATTATGTACAACGTTCCGAGCCGTACAGGATGTAATCTTCAGCCGGCAACTGTTGCCACTCTTGTTAAGAATGTCAAGAACATCGTAGGTCTTAAGGCTGCAAGCGGAGACCTTTCCCAGATTGCCAAGACAGTTTCTCTGGCTGGCGAAGACCTGGAACTGTATTCCGGAAACGACGATCAGGTACTTCCGATCCTTTCACTGGGCGGACTGGGTGTTATCTCCGTACTTTCCAACGTTGCACCGAAGGAAACTCATGATATGGTAATGAAATTCTTTGAGGGAGACACCAAAGGAGCTGCCAAGATCCAGATCGATGCGATCCCGCTGATCAATGCACTTTTCTGCGAAGTAAACCCGATTCCGGTCAAGACTGCTCTGAACCTTATGGGAATGAATGTAGGACCGCTTCGTATGCCGCTTTGCGAGATGGAAGAAGCAAGCAAGGAAACACTGATCAAAGCAATGAAAAATTTTGGAATCAAACTTGCTTAAGATACCCCGGAGGAAACTAAGATTATGGTAAAAATTATTATGCACGGATGCTGTGGACATATGGGTCAGGTGATCTCTGATCTGGTTGCGAAGGATGCAAATGCAGAGATCGTTGCCGGAATCGATATTGCAGACAAAGGAAACACCACATATCCGGTATTCACAGATATCAAAGCATGTCAGACAGAGGCAGATGTAGTGATCGACTTTTCTTCAGCCAAGGCAGCAGATGCACTGCTGGATTTCTGCGTAGAGCGTAACCTTCCGGTTGTACTCTGCACAACAGGACTTTCTGAAGAACAGCTTGCCAAAGTAGAGGAGACAGCAAAGAAGATCCCTGTCCTCAAATCTGCAAATATGTCCCTTGGCATCAACACCCTGCTCAAACTGATTCAGGATGCTGCCAAAGTTCTTGCAACAGCAGGATTTGACATGGAGATCGTAGAACGTCATCACCGTCTTAAAGTAGATGCACCGAGCGGTACAGCTCTGGCGCTTGCAGACAGCCTTAACGAAGCTATGGATAACCAGTATCACTATGTCTATGACAGAAGCCAGAAGCGCGAGATGCGTGACGACAAGGAGATTGGCATCTCCGCAGTCCGCGGCGGAACCATCGTAGGTGACCATGAAGTAATTTTCGCAGGTCCGGATGAAGTGATCGAATTCAAGCACACTGCATATTCCAAAGCTGTTTTTGGCAAGGGCGCAGTAGAGGCAGCCAAATTCCTCGCAGGCAAACCGGCAGGAAGATATGATATGGCTGATGTGATCGAGGGATAAATAACATCAGGACGCTTTTTTGACATGCCAAAAACTAAAAAAAGTTCTTGCAATCAAAAAAATATTGTGCTATTATGACCTCATCAATCAAAGAACAATCGAATTTACAAAGGCGTAAACATCATATGGTGTTTGCGCCTTTTTGCATTTGGCGTAACTTTGACTGAACAGGCCTGTTGAAAATGTCGAAAAACTAAAAAAGTAGACAAAAAACTATTCGACTAATTGTACAAAAATATTATTGAACTCTCAAAATTTTTGTGATATAGTAACTATATCAAAAGTCGTGTATTAAATAAAAAACAAAAAAAGTCACTGAAAAGTGACACATCAGCCGGAGAACTGAGGGAAAAAGGAGGAAATTCAATATGAAAAAAGCATTAGCAGCAGCACTTTGTGGAGTATTATTCACAGCAACTATGACAGTTCCGGTACTGGCAGACGATGCAGATTATGCAGGAATGAAGATCGTTCTGATCCTTCCGGGAAGCATTGATGACCAGAGTTGGAATGCAAGCAACAATGCAGGAGCGAAAGAATGTGACGAGGAGCTTGGCACCTCCATCGAAGTTGTTGAATCCGTTCCGGTAGAAGAATTTGAATCCACCTTTACAGAATATGGCGAGAAAGGCTATGATCTGGTAATGGCAGCAGGAAGCCAGTTTGATGAGGCTAGTGCAGCAGTAGCACCTCAGTATCCGGACACTGTATACACTGTTATCAATGGTACAGCAAGCGATTCTGACAACATGGTTCCTGTATTCCCGAAAGAATATGAAGGTTCCTATCTTGCAGGTATCATCGCAGGATACACAACAGAAAATGGTAAATTTGCAACAGAGGGCGGCGAGTCCAATGCAGCAATGGTCAAACTTCTTGATACATACGAAGGCGCAGCCAAAGAAGTTGCAGAAGAAAGAGGAATCGAAGGTGCAGAGGCAAACAGATCCTTCCTGAATACATGGACAGACGTTTCCGTAACCAAATCCATGACAGACCAGATGATCGACAATGGTGCTGATACCGTATTCTGCTATTCCAACGAAGGTGCATCCGGTGCTGTTCAGTCTGCAGAAGAAAAAGGTGCCAAATTCGTTGCATTTGCAGCTAATAAGAACGACGAGAGCGACTGTGTAGTTGCTTCTGTAAATATGAACTGGTCAAATGTTTATCCTTGGATCGTTGAAGGAATCGCTTCCGGTGAACTGAAAGGTGCTCAGGAAGTCGGCGTAGCAGAAGGCGTATTTGAAGCAATCTATACAGATGCAGTTTCAGATGAATGCAAGAGTGCAGTTGAGCAGGCAACACAGGATATCACAGATGGCAAGATCGATTTCACACAGTATTTCTCTGAAGCAGAATAACAATCGTTGATGAGAATATGAGTTTCCAGATTGACAGTGCCTTTTGGCACTGTCAATTTTATAAGGAAAGGGGATGGCGAAATCATGAATGAGCCTGTTATAGAACTGAAACACATTACCAAACGCTTTGCCAAAGTACTGGCAAATGATGATGTTTCCATCACGATCCACAAGGGCGAAGTTGTAGCTCTTCTGGGAGAGAATGGAGCCGGTAAGAGTACGATCATGAAGATTTTGTATGGCCTGTACCACGCAACATCCGGAGAGATCTGGATCGACGGCAAAGAACGCAAGATCGCAACACCAAAAGAAGCAATGGACGCTGGTATCTCCATGATCCAGCAGCATTTTTCACTGGTTCCGGCACATACAGTTACAGAGAATATCATTCTCGGAAACTGTAAGGGAAAGCTGGATATCAAGAAAAAAGAAAAAGAGATCCAGGCGCTTGCAGAGCAGTACGGATTTCAGGTTCCGGCAGGAGAGTATGTAAAGAATCTTTCCGTAGGAACTCAGCAGAAAGTTGAGATCCTCAAGGCGCTTTATCTCAATGCCAGAGTCCTGATCATGGATGAGCCTACTGCTGTACTTACGCCTCAGGAGATCGATACGCTGATGGAGTTTGTCCGCCGCTATGTTGAGAAAGGCAATTCTGTAGTATTTATCACGCACAAGATGCGTGAGGTTATGGCGGTTTCTGATACGATCGTTGTTATGAGAAACGGAAGCATCTGCGGTACTGTAAAGAAGACAGATACTTCTGAAACAGAACTTGCACATATGATGATCGGTCATGAACTGGAAACCCTGGAAAAACCAGGAACCGAAGATATGAGCAATCGCAGAGTACGCCTTGCGGTCAAAGACTTAAGCATTAAGCCGAAGGGCCATACACCGCTTCTGGAAGACATCAATTTTGAGATCCATGAGGGAGAAGTTCTTGGATTTGCGGGAGTTTCCGACAATGGACAGCAGGAACTCTGTGAGGCGATCTACGGAGGAATCCCGATCACATCCGGCAGGATCGAACTGGACGGAGAGGATGTCACAAACGAATCTGTCAAAGACAGGATCAAACTTGGTATGGGATATGCGGCAGCAGACCGTTATCGTTATGGAATGGTTGCAGAGATGTCCATGTCCGAAAACATGCTCCTCAAATCCAGTTACCTGAACAAATGGGTCAATCACGGACTGATCCGCTGGTCAGCACTTCACCGTTATACAGAAGACAGCATCAAAAAATATGCGATCAAAGCACCGGACCACACTGTTACGGTAGGAAGCCTCTCCGGTGGTAACCAGCAGAAGATGGTCGTTGCCCGTGAAGTTGATATGGGTGACAAGCTGATCATTTTTGACCAGCCAACCCGTGGACTTGACCTTGGTGCGATCAACTATGTACATAAGACGATCCTTGGGGAAAGAGACAAGGGAAAAGCAGTTCTCCTTGTTTCGACAGAACTTTCAGAGATCTTTGCACTTTCCGACAGGATTGCGGTTCTCTATAAAGGAAAGATCATGGGAATCTTCAAAAACGGAGAACTTACAACAGAAAAGATCGGATTGCTGATGGCTGGTGTACAGCCTGAGAAAGAAGGTGCAGAATCATGAAACAACAGAAAAAAGTAGCAGAGCTTCTGCTGTGGACCGTTCTGGCGATCATCCTTGGACTGGTGATCAGTTTTGCATTTTTGCCGCTGCTTGGTGTAAATCCGGTAGAATCTCTCAAGATCATGCTTTCAGAAACGTTTGCAGATAAATTTTCCATGGGAAATATCCTGGTAAAGACAACACCTCTGATCCTTACCAGTCTTGCATTCGCTTTTACATACAAAGCAAACCTTTATAACATCGGTGCACAGGGACAGTTTTATGTTGGATGTATCTGTGCGGTTGCAGTGACACTGCAGCTCCAGACCAAAGTCCCAGGACCGGTCGTTCTGATCACTGCCTGCCTTGCAAGTATGATCGGCGGCGGTCTTACAGGATTCATCATTGGATTCCTCAAAGCGAAATTCAATGCAAATGAGTTCCTTGTAAGTATGATGTCTACCTATGTTATTACTTATGTTATGCAGCTCCTTCTGAGAACTGTTCTCCAGGAGTCAAAGCATGAATATTTAAAAACAGACTACATTGATAATTCCGCATGGCTGCCAAAGATCATCAATGGAACTTCTGTTTCACTTGGTATCGTGATCGCGGTTGCAGCAGCGATCGTGATCTGGTTCATCCTGTACCGTACTTCCATGGGATATCGTATCCGTGTTATGGGATTCAATCAGGATGCAGCGGCAATGTCGGGTATCAATCCGAAAACACAGTGCATGCTGGCTTTCTTTATCAGTGGCGCAGTTGCAGGTCTTGCAGGTTTCACTGAGATCAATGGCATGCAGCATATGCTTCTTACCGGACTGGAATCCGATATCGGTTCTTATGGAATCGGTATTGCGATCATGGCAAATGCCAACCCGATCGGTGTCATCTTTGCGGCACTGCTGTTTGGTACTCTCCAGGTCGGAGGTACTGCACTTGGCCATTCTACAGATGCGCCGGCAAGTGTTATTGATGTAATGCTCGGTTTCGTAATGCTGTTCGTACTGATGTCCTTCTTTGTAAGAAAGAAACTGGAAGTCAGAAGCATGAAGAAACAGAAGATCCAGAAAGGAGAGGTTTGAGTATGCAGATTTTTGTGAATTTGATTACAAGAGCTATTTTTATGAGTACGCCTCTTGTTCTGGGCGCATTAGGTGAGGTTCTGGCAGAACGTACAGGTATGATGGTAACGGCGATCGAGGGTATTTTCCTCGTTGGCGCGTGGGGAGGATTTATCGGAGCTTATCTTTCCGGAAATCTTCTGATCGGATTTTTGCTTGCGATGGTATGCGGACTGATCGTGTCACTGCTTTATGGCGTGACGACGATTTACATGCATCAGCACCAGATCGTAATGGGAACTGCTGTTGCGATCCTTGTGACAGGATGCTGTACATTTTTCTACCGTGTGATCTTTGGTATCCAGACAGTACCGCTTAAGGTAAACATCCTCAAGACGATCAAGATCCCGCTTCTGAGTAAGATCTCGATCATTGGACAGGCGATCTTTTCCCAGAACCTGGTAACCTATTTTACGTATATTCTGGTGCCGATCATTTTCTTTGTGATATACAAGACTTCTCTTGGTCTGTCCATGAGATCCTGTGGTGAAAACCCGGAGGCAGCAGATGCGGCCGGTATCAATGTAACACGTACACGTTTTCTTGCAGTAGCAGTAGCCGGATGCCTTGGCGGTATCGCCGGAGCTTACTATCCGCTGTGCAACGTCGGCATGTACAATGCAGAGATCATCGGCGGACGTGGATGGATTGCATTCGGTATCTGTTTCCTCGGAAACTGGAATCCGGTCGGCGCGCTGATCTTTGGAATCATCTTTGGTATTTCCGATGCACTTGGTATCTTCGTCAGAGCGATGGGAACTTCCTCTGTTCCGAGTGAGCTGTTCAGTGCACTGCCGTACATTCTGGTCATCGTACTGACCGTATGTAGAAAACAGTTCAACGTACCTGCAAAACTCGGTGCAAATTATGTAAAAGAAGATTAAAATTTCATGGGCATGTGTCTTTTGTGGCACATGCCTTTTTATGTAATTCCAGTTTCTTCCAGAATAGGATCTCGAAATCCGGTACATATTATTACCACAAGATAAAATCCATGGTAAAGGAGAATGACAATGAAAAAATTCAAAGGGATCCTGACAGGTACATTGCTTATCATGACGCTTGGAATGCTGACTGCCTGTGGAAACAATAATAATGCAGCCGATGAGACCGGAACTGTGACGGAAGAAAATGATATGATGGGCGATAATGCGGATGATACTACGGCAAACGACAATGTCAATGGAAACAATGCAGACGCAAACTCTGGTGCAGACGATGCTGCGATAGACAATGGCGATACGATGTCAGAAGGAACCGGGGATAACGGAACCGTGACAGAAAACGGAGCCGGAACAGCAGAAAACAATACAGAAAATATGAATAATAATGCAGACAACAACGACGATACAGTATCAGGTGCACTCGGAAACGGAGTCAAAGATCTCGGCGACGGCGTGGGTGACGCGGTGGAAGATGTCGGCGATGCCGTTGGAAATGCAGTAGAGGGACGATAAGATCTTATATCGGTTTTAATAATTTAGCATGATAAAGTAAAAACGCTTGCATGAAACAGAAAACCATATTATGATATCCTCAGGAAAACCTGAACAGGATCATGCAAAACCCCTGGACCTATCAGAATCCGGGGGTTTTATATTGAAGGGAGAAACAGACTATGAAATTTCGTCCATGCATCGACATACATAATGGAAAAGTAAAACAGATCGTAGGCGGCAGCCTCAAGGATGCCGGAGACCAGGCAAAAGAAAACTTCGTATCCGGACAGGATGCGACTTTTTATGCAGAATTATACAAAAACGCCGGACTGAAAGGCGGACATGTCATCCTTCTGAATGGAAAAGATTCTGAATACTACGAAGCCACCAGAAACCAGGCACTTAAGGCTCTCAGGGCATATCCGGGAGGGCTCCAGATCGGAGGCGGTGTCTGCCCGGAAAACGCGCAGGACTATCTGAACGCCGGAGCAAGCCATGTGATCGTCACCTCCTATGTTTTTAAGGACGGCAGACTTTCCTGGGAAAACCTCGCCAGGATGGAACAGGCAGCAGGCAGAGAACATCTCGTACTTGATCTCAGCTGCCGCAAAAAAGACAACCAGTACTTCATCGTCACAGACCGCTGGCAGAAATTTACCGACGTACCGGTAACCCTCGAAGTGATGGAAGAACTCGGAAGCCATTGCGATGAATTCCTCGTTCATGCAGTAGATGTAGAAGGCAAGGCAAACGGCATCGAGACAGAACTCGCGGACCTCCTTTCCGCATACCAGAAACGCCCGATCACCTATGCCGGTGGTGTAGGAAGCATGCAGGACATCAAACTTTTGAAGCTTCACGGCAAAGGCAGACTTGATGTGACCGTCGGAAGTGCCCTGGATCTGTTTGGCGGAACGATTCCATTTGAAACACTTAAGAATCTGTAAGTTTGGATGATTAGTAGAAAATTCTATGAATAATCTGTAAAATAACATCCCAGAAAGTCTGTTTATGTGCTATGATAGATAGCAGATATGGTATTAGCAAAAACCTATTATAATGATAAAAAAACGGAGGAATTTCAATTATGGATCTTTCAACTTTAGTAAAAATGTCCAACACATACGGAAGTAATCCGGCTTATGTTCTGGCTGGTGGGGGAAATACTTCTGTCAAGGATGACACAACACTTTATGTTAAGGGCTCAGGCACACAGCTTGCCACAATCAAGGCAGAAGAATTTGTTGAGATGAGCAGAGCACGCCTGAATGAAATCATGAAAACAGAGTATCCGTCCGATGACGTGAAACGTGAATCTGCATACCTTGCTGATGTCATGGCGGCGGTGACAGACGATGACAAGACCAAACGTCCAAGCGTAGAAGCACTGCTCCACAATTTATTTGCCTATACTTATGTACTGCATGTTCACCCGACTCTTGTCAACGGCCTGACCTGCGGAAAGGGCGCACAGGCACTTTGCGAGGAACTTCTGGGCAAAGATGTTCTCTGGATCGATATCTGCAAACCGGGATATACACTTGCACGCATCTGTTACGAGAAAATGAACGCCTACAAAGAAGAAACCGGAAAGGATGTTCAGGTTCTTCTGCTTCAGAATCACGGCATTTTTGTTGCGGCAGATACTGTGGAGGAGATTGGCGTTTTATTTGACGGCGTCATCAGTAAGTTAGAGAAACAGGTTAAAAGAACCGCTGACGTAAGCGAAGCTGTCACACCGGAGAAAGAGCAGGCTGCGCAGAAACTTTCCGAATTACTGGGACATGCGGTGGAAGTTGTGCCGGCAGCAGAAATGGACAATTTCGTAAAGGACAAAGCATCAGCAGCACCGCTTCTGAAACCATTTACTCCGGATCATATTGTGTACTGCGGACCATATCCGTTATTTGTAGAGAATATCGATCAGGCAAAAGAAGCACTGGACGCATTTATGAAAGAGAATGACAAAGAACCACGCCTCATTCTGGTACAGGGCGTTGGCGGCTTTATCATGGAAGATGACAAGGGAAAAGCTGCAAAAGCACAGCTCCTGGTCAAAGATGCCATCAAACTTGCAGTATATGCAGAGAGCTTTGGCGGAGCACTGCAGATGACAGATGACATTACATATTTCATTACACACTGGGAAGCAGAAGCATACCGCAGCAAGAAATAGGAGGTAAAAAACATGAGTGACGTACTTGAAACGATCAAAAGCAGAAGAAGCATCCGCAAATACAAAAGCGACATGATCCCGCAGGACAAACTTGAGAAGATCATCGAAGCAGGAACCTACGCGGCAACAGGAATGGGTAAACAGTCCCCGATCATCATTGCTGTGACAAACAAGGAGCTCCGCGATAAACTTTCTGCCATGAATGCAAAGATCATGGGAGTTGAGATCGATCCGTTCTACGGCGCACCGGTCGTTCTGATCGTGCTGGCTGACAAGGCACGTCCGACATACATTTATGACGGAAGCCTCGTTATGGGAAATCTGATGCTGGAAGCAGAAGCACAGGGAATCGGAAGCTGCTGGATCCACAGAGCCAAAGAAGAATTCGAGAGTGAAGAAGGCAAAGAACTCCTCAGATCTCTTGGAATCGAGGGCGATTATGAAGGAATCGGACATTGCATCCTCGGTTATGCAGACGGTGATGCTCCGAAGGCCGCACCAAGAAAAGCTTCTTATGTTTATTACGTAGAATAACAAAGAAAATACAATACCTTACAGATCAGGTCGGTGGTAAGATAATTTACCATCGACCTCTTTTTGTCCATTGAAAAAGGAAAGAATCCGCGAATATAATATAAGAAATAAAAAATAACAAGCACCTGAGGGCTTTCTTCCATTTTGAGGAATGCGGATCCAGTAAATCGGATAAAGTAATAGGGAAGATGGAACAGAGGAGGAAATTGTAATGAATAAGCTTACACATGCAGCTGCCAAGACCGTTTTTTCAGGAGTAGTTGATTATGCAATTGGACAGGTAAACAAGAACCCGGAGGAAGCATACGAAAAGATCATTGACACTGCAGAGAAACATATGAAAGATTTTCAGACAGGAGTAAACTGGGATTATCTGAGACGAGTTGCCTGTAATCCGGAATACACACTGAACCGTTACGTGACATCGATCGTAAAGGATCTCCACCCGAATGTACTCAAGACCACACTGATGAATCTTGGATTTGAGGCTCTTTACAATGGAACCAAAACCATCCGTGAGATGAGAAAGATCCATAACTGCAACATTCCGTGGATCATTCTGATGGACCCGACCAGCGCATGTAACCTGCATTGTACAGGATGCTGGGCAGCAGAATACGGAAATAAACTGAATCTTTCTTTTGAGGATATGGATTCTATCGTAACACAGGGTAAAGAACTGGGCGTTTATTTCTACATGATGACAGGCGGAGAGCCGATGGTAAGAAAGAAAGATATCATCGAACTTTGCAGAAAACATAACGACTGTGTCTTCTTTGCATATACCAACGGTACACTGGTTGACGAAGCACTCTGCAAACAGATGCAGGAAGTCGGAAACCTGTTCCTTGGCTTAAGCGTAGAGGGTGAGCCGGACGTAAACGACATGCGTCGTGGAAACGGTGTATACAACAAAGTTATGCATGCGATGGACCTGCTCAAAGAGCACGGGCTTGTATTTGGTACCTCTATCTGCTACACAAGCGCAAACTACAAGAGTGTTACCAGTGAAGAGTTCATCCAGATGCTCATCGACAAAGGATGCCGTTACGCTCTGTATTTCCACTATATGCCGGTTGGAAACGCGGCTTCCGTTGATCTGCTTCTGAATCCGGAACAGCGTGTTTATGTGAAAAATCGTGTAAGAGAGATCCGTAATATGGAACACGGCCCTGGAATTTTTACCATGGACTTCCAGAACGATGGTGAATTCGTAGGAGGATGTATCGCAGGTGGAAGAAACTACTTCCATATCAATGCAAACGGTGATGCAGAACCATGCGTATTTATTCATTACTCTAATGGAAATATTCACGAGAATACAATTCTCGAGATCCTGAAACAGCCGCTGTTCATGGCTTACCATGATAACCAGCCATTCAATGACAACATGCTCCGTCCATGCCCGATGCTGGAGAACCCGGAGATCCTGCAGCGTATCGTCAAGGAATCCGGCGCACATTCCACAGACCTCCAGTCCCAGGAAACACCGGAACATCTCTGCAGCAAATGCGTACATTATGCAGAAGAATGGGCTCCTGTAGCAGACAAACTGTGGGAGGAAGAAAAAGCAGCAAAGGCAGCGAAAGCCGCAGCAAAATAATCTGCACCTCGATAAAATAAAAATCCTCAAACCGTCTTCTTGTATTCCTGAGACCAGGGATGTGAGCAGGCGGTTTTTTACTTATAAATGTCAGGCGGAATGCTTTCTTTTTTGCGGGGATTGTATTAGAATATAGGATATCATACGCAAAACAGATAAAACGGATTGGAGAATAAATATGAAAGTTGTAATTTTAGCAGGCGGTTTTGGTACCCGTATCAGCGAGGAGAGCCATCTGAAGCCGAAGCCGATGATCGAGATCGGGGAGAAGCCGATCCTCTGGCATATTATGAAAATGTATTCTGCTTATGGATTTAATGAATTTGTTATCTGCTGTGGATACAAACAGCATGTGATCAAAGAATGGTTTGCAGACTATTATCTTCACAACAGCAACATCACTTTTGATTTTACCCAGGAAAATAAGATGATCGTGCACAACAATGTCCTGGAACCGTGGAAAGTCACCCTGGTCGATACAGGACTCAATACCATGACCGGCGGACGTATCAAACGTGTGAAGGAATATCTCGATGGAAATACGTTCATGCTGACCTACGGGGATGGCGTGGCTGATGTCAACATCAAAGAACTTCTCGAGTATCACCGCTCCCACGGCAAAATGGCGACGATCACAGCGGCACAGCCGGGAGGACGTTTCGGTATCCTTGATATTGAAAACGATGGAACGATCACCAACTTCAAAGAAAAGAAAAAAGAAGACGGCGGTTGGATCAATGCCGGATTCATGGTCCTGGAGCCTTCGATCATGGATCTAATTGAAGGGGATGATACTGTGTTTGAGAAATATCCTCTGGCAGAGGCTGCCCGCATGGGACAGTTAAATGCCTACCGCCACAAGGGCTTCTGGCAGTGCATGGACACCCTTCGTGAAAAAAATCTCCTGGAAAGTCTCTGGCAGAGCGGAAATGCACCGTGGAAGATCTGGGAATAGAAAAGAGGAAATAACAGATGAAAGCAACAAGCTGCGATTACTGCGCGAATTATGTATATGACGAAGAAAGTGAAAGTTATTACTGCGATGTAAATCTGGACGAGGACGAGTATTACCGTTTTATCAGCACAGAATATAAAGAATGCCCGTATTATCGCAATGGAGATGAATACAGAGTAGTTCGGCATCAGATGTAGGGGACGGAGAAAAATATGATTACAGTAGAGCTGGATAATTTCAGCCTGAAACAGATCTGTCAGTCCGGTCAGTGTTTCCGGATGAGAGAGACAGAAGAAAACACGTATGAACTGATCGCAGGAGATCAGTATCTCAAACTTACACAGGAAGGGACGATCGTAACTTTTCATTGCAGTGATGTGGAATTTCTCTGTTACTGGGTTCCGTACTTTGATATTGATGCGGATTATGCAGGCTATATCGAGAAGATCAATCCACGTGACCATTACCTGAGTGCGGCGGCAGAGTGCGGGAGCGGCATCCGGATCTTGCGTCAGGATCTGTGGGAGATGATCATTACGTTTCTGATCTCACAGCAGAATAATATTTCCAGGATCCGTGGATGCATTGACAGATTATGTAAACGATACGGTGAGCAGAAATATTCTGAGGAAGGCGTGGAATACTGGACTTTCCCGACAGCGGAACAGCTGGGAACGGCGACGGAGGAAGAACTCCGGGCACTCGGAATGGGCTATCGCGCGAAATATCTGGTGGAAACGACACGAAGTATTCTGAGCGGAGAGGTCTCGCTGGAGAAACTTTACCGCATGTGTTATTATCGCAGGGCAAGACAGGAATTGATGAAACTCAGCGGCGTGGGAGAGAAGGTTGCTGACTGCATCTGTCTGTTTGCACTTCACCACATGGATGCATTCCCGATCGACACACATATCCGCCAGGTTCTGGACATACACTACAAAAGAGGATTCCCGAACCGCAGATATCACGGACTTCGGGGAATCATGCAGCAGTATATTTTTTATTATGAACTGACTGGTGCGGCGGATATTCACCGCACGAAATGAGGAGACAGACTATGGAATATGTTGTAAAAATCATCGCAGATGTTCTGGCAGCGCTCTACCAGACAGCGGGAGCATCCCTTCTGCTGGCGGCACTTGTCATGTGCGTCTATATGCTTGGCAGGAAACAGGGAGCCGGTCCAGTGGTTCGGGCATGGATCCGTCAGTTCCGCACAAGCGGCTGGTTCAGGAAACATTTTTTCCTGGTATTTTATGTAAGTATGATGCTGTTTCGGACACTTTTGTGCCGGACAATCTGGGGAAATCCTCTGGATCATGTGCTCGGCATTTGGAGTTTACATAATAATGGAGAGCTTTACACAGAGAATTTTGAAAACCTGATCCTGTTTCTTCCGTTCATCGTCCTTTTGTTCTGGGCACAGGAAGAAAGAGACCATTATAAGGAAAAAAGTATTCAAGATGTCCTGATCTTAAGTTTCAAGATCAGTTTCCTGTTTTCGCTCGGCATCGAGTTCTGTCAGTTGTTTTTCAAACTGGGAACCTTCCAGCTTGCAGACCTGTTCTTTAATACAGTGGGCGGACTTCTCGGTGGAATCTGGTACTGGGGATTTGACAGAAGCCGCAGAAAGATTGAGAGTGCGATTCGCAGATTTGGCGGCTGGGATGTGACACCATGGAGATCCGCGGATGAGGAGCAGAAATCTTCCGGCACATATGCAATGACGGAGAATCCATCCATGGACCGCTCTGTTTCAGAAGCAATGGAAGAAAATGCCACACCTGAGATCAAAGAAGATCCGAAGGAACGAATGGATTCCAGATACCGTGCGATCGAGCGTCTGATCCGCGAAGCCGGCAAAAAGATGGTCAAGGCCAGACCATCCGATGCAATGATCCATCAGAAAGAGGGGCTTGCGAACTTCTGTACCGATTACGATATGGAGATCCAGAGGTTCCTGATCAAAGGATTCAGCGAGATCCTTCCGGGAGCAACTTTCTTCGGAGAAGAAGATACCGAGGGAAATGCCGGTGCACAGGCAGATGGCGAGTTTACCTTTTATATTGATCCGATTGATGGCACGACGAATTTTATGTTTGATTATCATCACAGCTGTATTTCTGTCGGGCTTGCACATAAGGATCAGATGATCGCTGGTTTTGTCTATCATCCGTACATTAATGATATGTATATTGCGATCCGCGGCAAGGGAAGTTACCTTAATGGCAAACGGATCCAGCTTGCGGATAAATCCGTCACGGAGGGAATCGTGGAGTTCGGCTGTGCAAGATACAACGAAGCCGGAATCGACTGTCTGTTCCGTGTGGTCAAAGATATGTTCCAGAACAGCCTTTCCATCCGTTGTGGCGGTTCAGCGGCATTGGGACTCTGCCGTGCGGCATCTGGAAGCAATACGGTCTATCTGGAACTGAAACTCCAGCCATACGATTATGCGGCGGCATCCGTGATCCTGGAAGAAGCCGGTGGCGTGATCACACAGATCGACGGAAGTCCGATCACACTCCACGAAGGCTGCTCGATCATCGGCGGTACACCGAAAGCGTGGAAAGAAAGCAAAGAAGCTTTTGAGAGACTGAGAGACAGTTCGGCAGAAGGGACCACAAAAGTAAAACTGAATAAATGACAAATAATATGCACCTGCTGTATCGGGAATGTTTACCTGGTATAACAGGTGTATTTTGTTATACTTTTATTGAAAAAGAATTATCAATAAGATGTTAAATGAGAAAAAAAGTCAATTCGCAGGTTAGAAAATTCTAACTGAAATATAGACAGGAATATAGGTTTGTGGTATAAAATAATAGTTAGAAATACCTAACGGAAAGAAAGAGGAGGAAGAAGATGGCAAATCAGAAATTGTTAAAGAAAGTAGCTCCGGTAGTGCTCAGTGCAGCTATGGCAATGACAAGTATGCCGACAGTTGCAATGGCGGCTGATTTTTCAGACAGTGATGTAGTTTCAGATGCTGTAGAAGTAGAAGAAACACCGGATGCGGAGACTGAGACAGAAGTAGAGGTAGATACAGAAGAAGTTGCTGATGATACTGCAGATGTAGATGTGGTAGAAGATGAGGATGCAGACACAGCAGAAACTGATTCTGAGGAAGATCTGTTCAGCTCCGAGTTAACAGAGGACGAGTTTTCTGATCAGGCAGGCGATGACCAGACAACAGGCGAAGCATACGTTCTCATGAACATTCCTTATGACGATTTCTATAAGGCAGAATTAAAGAATAACGATGTCAAAGTCGATGCATTTACCTCTGCCACATTGAACAAATCCAGAACAGCGGGTATGATGAATGGAAATTCAGCTTATCATACAGATGTAGAAGGAACAAATCTGGCAGGTGTCACCTTCCCTGTTAAAGTAAGTGATCTTGCACTTCTGAAGGATCAGAAAAAGGTGACAGACGATGATTCCGTAACGATCACAGTCACAAACAAAGGACAGACAGCAAGCAATACTTATACAGGAAAAGATTCTCTGATCGAGAATGCTTCCTACTCTTATTATGTACTGTCAGAAGTTCCGGGTTATTATAAAGAACTGACAGTAAATGAAGATGGAAGCTTTACCTTCAGTGATGTTAAGGGTGCACAGGAGAAAACAGTTGAAGCAACAGCAGAACTGAAAACACAGAGCAAATATGGAGATTATCAGCTGAAGATCAATAATGAAACCTTCTCTTCCCTGATCAGTACAAGCACGGATAAAATCTATGGTGCAACGGTTAATACAACAGATGGTACAGAGTACGGTATGCGTCATCTGGAAAATATCTGGAAAGGCTATGAACTGGCATGGTGCACAGGTTTTACTACAAGTGTTCATGGATGCCCGACTTCATCTGAACATTATAAATCCATGATGGGAAAAACCATTGACAGTGTTACTTATTACACTGACAAGGGAATTATCACATTTGATGTTAATGATGAAAAGGTTCTGACAAAAACAGGCGTAAAAGCAACAGTTGCAAACATTCATACAACAGATACAGAAGCAGCAGTCACTCTGGATGGCACTCTTCCGGAAGGTTTTGCAGCAAAATATACTGTTGACGGAACAGAAGTTGCATATGCAGATGGCAAGATCACAACCGGAACACTGGCAGCAGGTTCCCATACTCTGGTTATCAGCGATGAAAATGGCGAATATGCACCGATCCAGGCTTCTTTCTCTGCAAAAGAGGCAGCTGTACCGGCAGCTTACGATGCTGAAAACAGTAAACTTGTACCGGCAGAAGGCTCTACAGAAGAGCAGCTGACAGCTTACATCAAGACAATCACTGCTGTAACAGTAGGAGATAAGACTTATCAGGCCACCGGAAAAGGTTCAAAAGTGATCGTCAAAGAAGACGGAACACTGGATCTTACAGGTATTGAAGTAACAAACGGAACTAAATTTGTTGTAACTTCCAGCGGATATGATGATTTTGCGTTCGATTATGAAGTTGCAGAATATAAATATGTATATGCAGGACTTACCTGGGCTCAGTACTGGGCAGCAGAAGGTGTATATGCAGCAGGTGATGCAACTGCTTCAGCAGACAAAGATACAAGAGGTGAGGCAGACCTTGGAGCGTTTGATACTGTAACAAGAGCAACTACAAACCACGGTCTTCACAGAGGAAGCTTCCAGACAACTGCAATTATTAAAGGCGAGAAAGGTTCTTATGCCGTTTCTTACTGGGAAGGACAGTCAACAGTTGTATTCACAGACGGAACAAAAGCTACATATAGCAGGGGAACTCTTACATTTGAAGATGGTACAACAGATGAAATGCTTGACTATGAAGTAAGCGGTCTGAAATATGTACCGGTTAAAGTAAAAACTTCGGATTATGAAGATTTCAAAAAGGCTTATACAGTAGTAGAAAATGATGGAACACTGGTTGGTGGATACGGAGAATTTAATCTTCAGTCTTATAATCTGACAGCAGATGTTACGGCAAATACAAATGGTCTTAAGACAGCTACAAAGAATGAAGATGGTACATTCAGCTTCAGCGCAAGAGCAAATGGAACAGATTCAGGTGTTAAAGATGCAGCCCTCAAAAAAGCAGAAAATATTACCACAACTGTAAAAGAAGCAAGTGGCAACTATGGTGAGTTCCTGAGAGTTGACCTTACAGGAGATGGATACGGAGATCTTGGTGCTGCAATGCAGGCTGTTAAATGGACATACTATGGAAACGACAGCACTTGCACAAATGCACTTCAGACTTACGGAACAAAATTTGCAGCAGATAACTGGATGCACAAATCTATGGGTATTCAGCTTGGCCTTACAAAATCCCTGCGCTGCCAGCTTCCAGAAGGATACGACGGAACAGGATACTGGACACTGACCGTATATGCTCTTGGATACGAAGACTTTACTGTACAGTTCCAGGCAACAGATGCAAATATTGTAAAACCAGCAAAAAAAGAAGTGGATACAACTGCACTTGAGGCAGTGATCGCAGAAGCAAAAGCACTGAAAGAAAGTGACTATACTCCGGCAAGCTGGGTAAATGTTGCAAACGAACTTGAAGAGTGCGAAGAAATGCTTGCAAATATTGACAAACAGACACAGAATGGCGTTGATGAGCAGATTACACATCTGAGAGAAGCAATTGATTCACTTGTAAAAGCTGAGTTCAAACTTAACGCTGCTTCAGGAACACTTTATACTCAGGATAAAACATCTACAACCCTCAAGGTAACAACCAACCTGGCAGGAACTGTAACATGGAAATCCAGCAATACAAAAGTTGCAACTGTAGACTCCAAGGGTGTTGTAACAGCCAAAGCAGCAGGTACAGCAAACATCACTGCTACTCTGAATGGAAAAACAGCAACTTATAAAGTAACTGTCAAGAATGCAATGTCCATCAACAAAACAGCTGTCACAGTTTATGTTGGAGGAACACCTGCTTCCTATACACTGAAAGCAACATCTGCAATCGGTGGAACAGTAAAATATGCAACAAGCAACAAGAGCGTTGCAACTGTAAGCTCCAAAGGTGTTGTAACAGCAAAGAAAGCAGGTACAGCAGTAATCACAGCTACAGCCGGAAAAGCAAAGATCACCTGCAAAGTAACTGTTAAGAATCCGAGCATTGCAGCAAAAGCAGCAAAAACAACTATTTATACAAAAGGTCAGACTTCTACAACAATCGCAGTGACCAAGAGCGGTGTTTCCGGAACTGCGAAATTTACAAGCAGCAACAAGAACATTGCAACCGTAGATTCCAAAGGTGTTGTAAGAGCGAAAAAAGCCGGAACCGCTAAGATCACAGTTCAGGTAGGAAAGCTGAAAAAGGTAGTAACGGTATCTGTTAAAAATGCATCTCTGAAACTTTCAAGAACAGCAGCAACAATCAACAGAGGCAAAACAACTACCATCAAAGTAAGTGCAGTTCCAACTGGAAAAGTTACTTACACAAGCAGCAACAAAGGCGTTGCAACTGTAACTTCCAAGGGCGTTGTAAAAGGCGTTAAGAAAGGTACAGTAGTTATCACTGTGAAATGCAGCGGCATGACAGCAAAATTTAAAGTAACTGTAAAATAAAAAGTTATAAAGTCAGCACAAAAGACGGGGGCCGTTTTTTAACAGCCCCTGCTTTTGTACGTTTTGAGATAATACAGGAGACACTATGAAAAAACAGGACAAAAAGGATTTTCCGGACAGAAAAAATTATATCAAGCTTCTTCCGGCAGCGGCAGTGATCGCAGCAGTGGCGGTGACTGGCGTTCAGGGAAAGGCCGGAAGTACGCAGAAAGTACAGTCAGAGAGTGCCGATGTTAAGGATGCAGAAGAACTGACCGGGCTGATTACAACAGCATATTCCTATGAGGATTTTTCAGATGGAACTTCTTCTTCAGCAAAAACAGGCAAAACTGCTTCCAAAAAGGCAAAAGCCGGAATCAAAAAAGGAACGGCAAAAACACTTCCGGATGAATCTCAGAAAACTTCTGCGACAGGACAGGGAACTACATCTACTCCGACTGTATCCGTCCCGGAAGGCGGATATAAGGATGGTACTTATCAGGGAAGCGGCACAGGATTTGGAGGCACGGTCAGTGTTCAGGTAACGATTTCCGGTGGAAAAATTACTTCGATTGATGTTCTGAGTGCCTCCGGCGAAACTCCTTCTTATTTTGCCTCTGCACAGGGGGTGATCAGCAGGATGATCTCCGGTCAGACTCCGAATGTTGATGCTGTCAGTGGAGCAACCTATTCCTCCAATGGAATCATTCAGGCAGTACAGGATGCTCTGTCAAAAGCGGCGAATACAGATGCAAAGACAACACCGACACCAACCGTGAAGCCGGTCGTAACAGCAAAACCAACACCAAAACCGGCATCTATTCCGAAACCGGCAGAAAATGTGACCTATAAAGACGGAACATACAGCGCAGAAGCAGAAGGCTTTGACGGACCGGTTAAAGTGACAATTACCATCAAAAACGGAAAAATCACAAAAATCACAAATACAAATACAGATACGAAGGAATATTTTAGCAAAGCATGGTCTAAGATTCAGCCTGCAATTCTCAAGAAGCAGGGCGTATATGGCGTAGATACCGTAAGTGGAGCAACTTTCTCATCCAATGGTATTCTGGAAGCTGCTCAGAAAGCACTGGCGAAAGCAGAGACAACAACTGCCAAACCGACTGTGAAACCAACAGCTACGCCTACTCCGACAGCAGAACCAGATATCCCAGAACCAGATACACCGACTTCTGAATATCAGGATGGTACTTACACAGGGAGAGCAAGAGGGTATTCTGGATTTGTCTATATTACAGTAACTATTAAGGATGGAAAAATTATAGAACTGACGAATACGAACACAGACACAGATTCTTTCTTTAAGAAAGCATGGAAAGTATTACAGCCTGCAATTCTGGAAAAACAGTCTGTAGATGGAATTGATACCGTAAGCGGAGCAACGTATTCTTCGAATGGAATTCTTGGTGGAACCCAGAAAGCACTGGAAGGTGCAAAAATTACGCCAACCCCAACAGAAACCCCAGTTCCAACAGTGACACCGGAAATTACTGTTACACCAACTCCAACGGTAATACCAGAAGCAACTCCAACACCGGAACCGACTGCTGTTCCGACAGAGACTCCAACACCGGAACCGACTGAAGAACCGGCAGGAAGATACAGAG
The DNA here is from genome assembly GCF_000436615.1 of Blautia sp. CAG:237. NCBI lineage: Bacteria > Bacillati > Bacillota > Clostridia > Lachnospirales > Lachnospiraceae > Blautia > Blautia sp. CAG:237. The sequence goes on along the minus strand of NZ_FR886712.1, from coordinate 50,094 downwards.
ATGGAACTTACACGGGAAGCGGAGCCGGAAATTATGGAGCAGGAAGCGTAACAGTAACAGTTACTATCTCCGGAGGACAGATTGTTGAAGCATCCTACAGTACACTTGATGATGAAGAGTATTTTGATGAAGCATGGAATTCTATTTATAATCAGGTAATGGGAAGTCAGTCAGCTGACGGTCTGGATGCTGTATCTGGGGCAACTTTTTCCTCACAGGGCATTATTCAGGCATTTCAGAATGCACTGAGTCAGGCTCAGAATTAACACATATTAAAAAATAATCAACAGGAGTAACGAGAAAAAATGAAATACCATAGTTTTTATATGCGAGTTCTGTGCCTGATCCTGATCATCGGCGCAGTCCTGGGCTATAATTTTATGCAGAAAAATGATACACAGGCACAGGAGATCACAGAGCTTACAGACCGCGTGAGTGCGCTGGAAGAACAGCAGCAGGAAATGCTGACTGCCCTCGAAGATGCGGCAAAAGCGCAGGAAGAAGCCAAGGCTGCAGCCGCAAACGCTTCTTCAAAGGAGACAGCAGGTGATATCACAGCTGCGGACAGCAGCAATGCAGACATATCTGATGCTGATAATGTATACAAAGACGGAACCTACACAGGTGAAGCACAGGGATTTGGTGGAACCATTCAGGTTCAGGTAACACTTGCCAGCGATGAGATCACCGACATCCAGGTGACAAGCGCACCGGGCGAGGATTCTGCTTATCTCTCACAGGGAGAGGGCGTTATCAGCTCCATTCTCTCCGCACAGAGTACAGATGTTGATACCATTTCCGGAGCAACCTTCAGCTCTACCGGAATCATCAATGCAGTTGTAGATGCATTAGGAAAGGCGGAAAACTGATGAAAAAAAGGCAGAGAAAAGTCCGTCTGATCCGGGCTGCCATACAGCTTGTATTTTTCATTGTGGCACCGGCACTTTTTTCCACCGCGTTTGCGGGAGTTAAGTCGATCTTTCAGGCGATCGCGGCAGGACAGCCGGTGACATGGAATTCCTTCCTCGATGTTACAGGCGCACTGCTTCTGATCACGGTACTGTTCGGAAGACATTTCTGCGGATATGCGTGTGCCTTTGGTTCTCTGGGAGATGCCATGTACGAGCTGACCTTATTTATCCGCCAGAAAGTTTTTCATAAGAAAGGCAGACATGGATATCCGGAAAAAGTGGTTCGCTGTCTGCAGAAAGTGAAATATATCCTTCTGGCATTTATCCTCCTTTCCATTTTCACCGGATGGTATGCAAACCTCCAGGGAATGAGCCCGTGGGATGTATTTTCCATGCTGACAGCGCGGAAACTTCCAAATGCCTCTTACAAGATCGGAATCATCTTACTTGTCCTGATCCTGATTGGCATGTGTACACAGGAGCGTTTCTTCTGCCAGTTCCTGTGCCCGATGGGAGCTGTTTTTGCGCTGATGCCGATCCTGCCGTCAGCGTTATTCAAAAGAGACCGTTCCAAATGCCCTGCCAAATGCGGTCTCTGCAAAAAACGCTGCCCTGCACATCTTGATATTGACGGAGATACCCCTCTTTCCGGTGAATGTATCTGCTGTCATGCGTGCGAGGCAACCTGCCCGCGTAAGAATATCCAGATCGGACAGGAAGTGGAGGAACTGAAAGAAGAAGCAGCAGTTTCAAAAACACCAGTGAAGCGAGAGAAAAGTGCAGCTGTTTCAAAATAATGGTGAAGTTACTGCGAATAGTAACAAGTTAATAATATATAACTTGCCGCAAAAACAAAACTGTGGTAAGATATAACCGAAAAATTAAAACGCATTCGTTGTATGTCACAGCGGATGCGTATTTCGGTTATAAAGGAGAAATATATGCGTAATTTTCATAAAAAAATCGCCTGTACACTGACAGGTGTGATGCTTTGTGGCACGCTTATGGGAGCAGTGCCGGTTCTGGCGAAAGATGCGGAGAAATATACAAATACAGATTTTGCGATGGATACGGTAGTTTCTGAGACGCTGTATACAACAGGAGATGACCTGAACGCAGAGATCGGAAACAAGCTCCGGGAGATCGAAAGCGGACTTCTGTCTTGGACGGACGAGGACTCACAGATTTCGAAGCTGAATGCGGCAGCGGGGGAGATGACGGAAGTTTCCGATGAGCTTGCCGGGTATCTTGCACAGATCGAGCAGCTTGCTGATGATTCAGGTGGAGCTTTCGATCCGACACTTGGCAAGGTGATCCGTCTGTGGGATATCGACGGCGAGGACCCGCATGTGCCGGAGCAGTCCGAGCTTGAAGCACTTCTTAAGGATGTTGGCTATCAGAACGTGACTCTGGATGGGAACAAAGTCACTCTGGCAGAGGATACCACTCTGGATCTGGGTGCGACCGGCAAGGGGATTGGTTGCGATGTGATCTCAGAATTTCTCAAAGACCAGAAAGAAGTCGAGGGAATGATCCTGAACCTGGGCGGCAGCAGTGTCATGGCTTATGGACAGAAACCAGACGATTCCCCATGGAAAGTAGCAGTCACAGACCCGAGAGACACAGAAGGTGATTATCTCGGCGCGATCACGATCAAAGGCGGCGAGTTCCTTTCTACCTCCGGTGATTACGAGAAATATTTCATGGAAGACGGCAAACGCTACCACCACATCCTGGACCCGAAGACGGGCTATCCGGTATGGAACGGATTAGATTCCGTGACGATCGTCTGCGACAATGGACTTCTGGCAGACGGACTCTCCACCGCATGTTTCGTTCTTGGAATGGATGATGCAATGGAACTGCTGGAGAAATATGATGCAGATGCAATGTTTGTGGATGAAGACAAGAATATCTATTTGACGGACGGGATGAAAGAACGATTTGAGTTAATGAAGAACACCTACACCGTAAAGGTTGTGCAATAGTTCAGGAGCAAATGTGATTTTGCGATGCTTTATTTTGGTGTTAAAATTATTTTGAGCATCGAGAAATGAATTATACTTTAAAAACGATGCATAAGACCAAGGGGACGGGTACAGTGGCGATTTAGTGCCATTGTACCCGTCCCCTTTGGTTTTTCCTAGAACCGAATACGTTTCAAAACCTCACTTGTCAGAGTCCCGATCAGCAATCCGGTGATCACCCCGGAGATCAACAGCGCCGGCGCATAATAAATCAGCCCGGACGTCATCGTGATCAGACTCGCAATAATAAGCTGCCCGATATTATGTGACACGCCCCCGGCGACGCTGATTCCAAGAATGCTGAAGCCAGATTTTTTCTTCATAAGAGTCATAACGGTAAGACTGAGTGCAGCCCCGGCGAGGCTGTAGAGGATACTGAACAGATTTCCAAACATAAACCCGATCACAACGATCCTCACAGCGGAGACAAGTGCCGCTTCCTTCCATGTATATTTCTCAAGGATAAAAAGTACCGCAAGGTTTGCAAGTCCAAGTTTCATTCCCGGAATCCCCGCAAAAAACGGGATCAGCGATTCTACATAGCCAAAGATGATCGCAACTGCGGCAAACAGTCCTAGATTGGCGATTTTTTTCTGGTTCATAATGTTTTCCTTTGTAAAGTAGAATAAGAGTCAGACAACAGTGTCAAATTCCGGTGAGGTTTCATCGGAACCGGAACCCTTTTCCCCCTCGATCACAACTTTGTTCGGCAGGCAGACGATCGTTCCGCCGGTGCTGTCAACGGCTTTCTGTTTTAGGCAGAGATGGTCCGGACAGTCGGCCTCGATCATTTTGACCTCGCCGTTTTTTATTTCGCATACATTGGTATCTCCGATGGAGATCACCTGATCCTTTGAAAGAGAATACGTGCCATATTCTTCACCATCTACCGTGATCCGGATCGAACCGTAATGCCCCTGACGCACCAGATACATCCCGCCCCACAGGATCAGGGCAAAAACTACGATACCAATGATAAATGTCAGTTCTTTTTTCTTCAAATAAATAAACCTCTGTCTTAGATAAATGTTAGTTTGTTACGGTTTACAGGTTCCCATATAGAATCAATCATAGCATATCTGTCTGTGTATGACAAGAAAAAGTTAGTACTAACGAACAGGAGCGGATTTGCCAAAAATCTGGACACATTTTGTTTATTAAAAATTCATTGTTTTCCCTCTATGAAAGTGGTAAAATAGAGAAGATGTGACGTTAAGGTGTTAAGTAAGCCATAACGAGTAACTGCCGGGCGGTCATGAAACCGTGGGCAGGAGTTGTAGAATGGGAAATAAGAAGAACAAACAAGAATAAAGACAAACAGGAGTAAAGTATGAATATATTTTCAAAAGTATTCGGGACACGTAGTGAGCATGAGGTAAAGAGAATCATGCCACTGGTAGAGAAAACAGAATCTCTTCGCCCGGAAATGCAGAAATTAACAGATGAACAGCTGAGAGACAAGACCAGAGAATTCCGTAAACGTCTGGACGAGGGAGAGACACTGGATGATCTTCTTCCGGAGGCTTTTGCAGTTGTTCGTGAAGGTGCGAAACGAGTTCTTGGCATGGAGCATTACCGTGTACAGATCATCGGTGGTGTCATTCTCCATCAGGGGCGTATCGCTGAGATGAAGACTGGTGAAGGTAAGACCCTCGTGTCTACCCTTCCTGCATACCTGAATGCTCTCGAAGGCAAGGGTGTCCATATCGTAACTGTCAACGACTACCTGGCAAAACGAGATGCTGAGTGGATGGGTAAAGTCCATGAATTCCTCGGACTGACTGTAGGCGTTGTCCTCAACGA
>NZ_FR886712.1:0-45311 GCF_000436615.1 Blautia sp. CAG:237 | reverse complement strand
GGAAGAGCGCCGTGCAGCATACGGATGCGACATTACTTATGTAACAAACAACGAACTTGGATTCGATTATCTTCGTGACAACATGGTTATCTACAAAGAGCAGCTTGTACAGAGAGATCTGCACTATTGCATCATCGATGAGATCGACTCCGTCCTGATCGACGAGGCACGTACACCTCTTATCATTTCCGGACAGAGCGGCAAATCCACCAAACTTTACGAAGTATGCGATATCCTGGCACAGCAGCTTGAGCGTGGTGAAGCCAGCCATGAGATGACCAAGATGGCAGCTATCATGGGCGAGGAAGTTGTCGAGACTGGTGATTTCGTTGTCAATGAGAAGGACAAGATCGTCAACCTCACCGAGCAGGGTGTCAAGAAGGTTGAGAAATTCTTCAATATCGAGAACCTGGCAGATCCGGAGAACCTGGAGATCCAGCACAATATCATCCTTGCACTCCGTGCACACAACCTGATGCATAAGGACCAGGATTACGTAGTTAAGGATGACGAGATCCTGATCGTAGATGAGTTTACCGGACGTATCATGCCGGGTCGCCGTTATTCTGACGGACTTCATCAGGCGATCGAAGCAAAAGAGCATGTCAAGGTCAAGAGAGAGAGCAAGACTCTTGCTACTATCACATTCCAGAACTTCTTCAACAAATATGACAAGAAGGGCGGTATGACCGGTACAGCACTTACCGAGGAGAAAGAATTCCGTGATATCTACGGAATGGACGTTGTAGAGATCCCGACCAACAGACCGGTACAGCGTAAAGACCTCGAAGATGCCGTATACATGACCAAGAAAGAGAAATTCAACGCAGTCGTAGAGGCTGTTAAGGAAGCATATGCAAAGAAACAGCCGGTACTGGTTGGTACGATCACCATCGAGACTTCCGAGCTCATCAGCAAGATGCTCCGCCGCGAGGGAATCCCGCATAAAGTCCTGAATGCGAAGTTCCATGAACTTGAGGCAGAGATCGTTGCACAGGCAGGTCAGTCCGGTGCTGTTACCATCGCGACCAACATGGCAGGTCGTGGTACCGATATCAAGCTCGATGACGTTGCAAGAGAAGCCGGCGGTCTCAAGATCATCGGTACAGAGCGTCATGAATCCAGACGTATTGATAACCAGCTCCGTGGACGTTCCGGTCGTCAGGGAGATCCGGGTGAATCTCGTTTCTATATCTCTCTTGAGGATGACCTGATGCGTCTGTTCGGTTCTGAGCGACTGATGAAAGTATTTACATCCCTCGGTGTTGCAGAGAATGAGCAGATCGAACACAAGATGCTTTCCAACGCGATCCAGAAGGCACAGGAGAAGATCGAGTTCAACAACTTCGGTATCCGTAAAAACCTTCTCGATTACGACCAGGTAAATAACGAGCAGCGTGAGATCATTTATGCAGAGCGCCGTCAGGTACTGGATGGAGAGAACATGCGCGATGCCATCTACAAGATGATCACAGATATCGTAGACAGTACTGTAGATATGTGCTTCTCCGATGATGTAGATTCCGAAGAGTGGGATCTGGATGAGTTCAACACAGCACTGCTCCCGATCATCCCGATCAAGGCTTTAACTAAGGAAGATGTCAAAGGCAAGAAGAAAGACGAGATCAAGCACGAGATCAAAGAAAAAGCTGTCAAACTCTACGAAGCCAAAGAAGCAGAGTTCCCGGAAGCAGAGCAGCTTCGTGAACTGGAACGTGTCGTTCTCCTGAAATGCATCGACAGCAAGTGGATGGATCACATCGACGACATGGAGAGTCTCCGTCAGGGAATCGGCCTTGTAGGATATGGCCAGAGAGATCCGGTTGTTGAGTACAAGATGAGCGCTTACGAGATGTTCAACAACATGATCAGTGCGATCCAGGAAGATACTGTCCGTATGCTGTATCATGTAAATGTAGAGCAGAAGGCAGAGCGTGAGCAGGTTGCCAAAGTTACAGGAACCAACAAGGATGATTCCTCCGCAAAAGCTCCTGTTCAGCGTAAAGAAGACAAGATTTATCCGAACGATCCATGCCCGTGCGGAAGCGGCAAGAAATACAAACAGTGCTGCGGACGTAAATTAATGAAAGCATAATAGAGCAGATAATAAAGAAGCTGCATCCCCGTTGGAGTGATTCCGATGAGGATGCAGCTTTTTGCATAGGTGATATTTGATTTTTTAATATCAGAGAGTTTATTTCCCAGCTTTTGCTCTGCGGGCATCTTTCTTTGATTCCAGGTTGGAAACGACCATAGTGCAGGCAGCATCACCGGTGATGTTGACAGTGGTACGTCCCATATCAAAGATACGGTCAACACCGGCAACAAGTGCGATACCGTCGACCGGAAGACCTACAGAAGTAAGCACCATCGCAAGCATGACCATACCGGCACCAGGCACACCAGCAGTTCCGATAGAAGCGAGAGTTGCTGTGAGCACGATAGTCAGCATCTGAGAAAGTGTCAAATGGATTCCGTAGCAGGATGCGATAAAGATCGCACAGACGCCCTGATAGATCGCAGTACCGTCCATATTGATGGTAGCACCGAGTGGAAGTACGAAGGATGCGATCTCACGTTTGGCACCAAGTTTCTCAGTACATTCCAGGTTGATCGGCAGGGTTCCTACGGAAGAAGCACTGGAGAATGCAAACATGATCGCCGGAAGCATGCCCTTGAAGAATTTCAGCGGGCTCATTCCACCGAGTGTTCCGACAGTCAGTGAATAAACAACTACAGCATGTACAACATAGCAGATATAAGCTGCGAGAAGTACCATAGCCAGGGAACCGATGATTGCCGGACCGTTGGCTGCGATAACCGGACACAGCAGGCAGAAGACACCGATCGGGGACAGCTTCAGGATCATTTCCATACATTTCATAAAGATCTCATTCAGATCATTGAATGCGTTTACAACGCGGACGTTTTTCTCACCGACGAGGATGATCGCGAAACCAAGGATGATCGCCATTACGATAACCTGCAGCATGTTTGTTTCTACCATCGGTGAAACGAAGTTGGATGGAAAAATATTTACCAGTGTATCCATGAAGGAAGTTGCCTCAGCAGCCTCATAGGTCAGGTCTGTGGTAGCAACTACAGGAAACAGTCCTTTGAACAGGTTTCCACCGGTTAGACCGATCGTAACAGCAAAAGCAGTTGTGCACAGATAAAAAACAACTGTTTTGAGACCGATAGATCCAACTTTCTTGATATCACTCATGGAAATGATACCGCACATGATGGAAAACAGTACGATCGGAACGACGATAAACTTGATCAGGTTCAGGAAAATCGTTCCAAACGGTTTGATGTAAGATTCGGCGAAGCTGGCATGACTCTGCATCAGAAGACCAGCAATGATCGCCAGGACCAGTGCAATAAAAATCTGCATGGCCAGGGACATTTTTTTCTTTTCTTTCATTAATAGTTCCTCTCTTTCTTTCCCTTTTGTACAGGTTTCGGGTATAAAAAAAGGCATCGCAAATAAACGCAATGCCTTCATCGCCATCACCTGACAATTCATTGTATCATATGTACAAAAAAGATACAATACAGAGTCAAAAATTGGCTAAATTTGTATTTGTTGTCTATGACAACGAATTAGAAGAACTTCGCGATCGCATCCAGTTCCTTGCGCGGCGGACGTGCCGGAGATTCGGCTGCCTTGCCGACTGCAATAACAGACACAACAGTTTCTGTCTCTGGAATATCAAGGAGTTCGCGGAGTTTATCAGATTCACGGAGTCCCATGATCAGAGTAGAAAGTCCCAGATCTGCCGCTTTGAGGATCAGGTTTTCATTCTGCAGACCAAGATCATAGCATCCCCATCCGTTTCCAAGTTCATTGTCGGCGGTACCATCTTTCTGGAAACCGGCGCGGTCATGTACGAAGGTTGTTACGATCAGCGCAGCATTCTCGGATTTACCCGCATTTCCCGCACCCGGAAGGCAGGTTGCACGGATCTTGTCGACTATTTCTCTGGAAAGAACACAGTAGTAACGTCCTGTCTGAGAGTTTTTCCAGGACGGAGCCTCCTGCGCGGCACGGATCAGAGCTTCCATCTGTTCTCTGGTCACTTTACTGTCAGCCGCATATTTGCGGACAGTTCTTCTGGTTTCTATTAATTTCTGAAATTCCATGGTGAGTCCTCCTTGATGTGATAACTTTATACAACGTCATTTTAACATAGCGATAAAGGGGATTCAATGAGAAGTTTATGTATGCACAATTCACAAAAACCAAAAGAATAACTTATATAATCTATACAAAGTTGTGTTTTTTTCCAAAAAGCAATTGACGTTCACTTAAGAGAGTGCTACTATGACACATGTAAGGAAAACCTTTTCCTAACAAACCAGCAAGGAGAATCAGAATGGCAGTTACGATAGAAGATATTGCCCGGGAAGCCGGTGTATCGATTGCGACTGTATCCAGGGTGATCAATAAGACGAAGCCGGTAAGTGCAGAACTCCGTGACAGAGTCTACGAAGTGATCGAGAAGAATCATTTCAAGCCCAACAGCCTTGCACAGGGATTGATCACAAAGAAGACCAATACGATCGGTATTATCGTACCGGACATTTCCAATGCAGTTTTTGGTAAACTCACCAAGGGAATCAACAGTGTTTTTGCACAGGAAGGCTATACTGTTGTCCTCTGTGAATCACAGGGTGAACTTGAGAAAGAACTGAAATTACTGGGAATTCTGGAGGAGAAGCAGATCGAAGGCCTGCTTTTTGCCGGAGTTGATGTAAACCACACTCTGGTAGAGCGCATGCGCAAGAGAAATTATCCGGTAGTCCTGGTGACACAGGAAGCTTCGGAGGATGAGGAAGCAGTGCACACTGTGATCCACAATAATGTGGAGGCGATGTACGATGCGGTGAAGTTCCTTCTGGACAATGGCCATGAGCGGATCGCCTATCTCGGCGGACCGAAGAATGACTTTTCATCTGGCAAGAAGCGTGTCATTGGCTATAAGAAAGCACTGGAAGAAGCAGGAATAGAAGTGAAGGATTCCTACATTGCCCAGGGAGATTTTTCTTTTGAAGCGGGATATCAGGGAATGAAGAAGCTCTATGAGGAGAACAGTAAGCTCCCGACGGCAGTAGTCACCGGAAGTGATGTGATCGCAGTAGGAGCAATCCAGTATCTTGACAACATGAGAGTGAAGATTCCAGATGATATTTCCATCATGGGATTTGATGATTCTGAATTTGCAACTTACATCAAGCCGGAGCTGTCAACCGTGCGGATCTCTTACTATGATGAGGGAGTCAAGGCGGCGGAGATGCTCAGGGAACTGATGGATGGCAGCACAGAAGCACCAATGAAGGAGTATGTGCCCCACAAGATTATCCGAAGGAGCACGACAAAGAATCTGAACTGAATACAGGAAAGAAGAGCTGTATAGGAGCAGCTCTTACTTTTGAACGAATAGGAAAGCGATTTCCCTAAAGATTATGCAGATTATACAAAAGAAAATCACAAATATTAGTGATTATAACAAACGGAAAAACGATGAAACATTATTTTTTTACAACTAAATGTAAACGTTTTCCTAAAAGTATAAATATCATTCCGACAGTTCAGAGACATTCTTAAATTAAGAGATCTATAAAAAACACAATATATATTTTCATTCATGAAGGAGGAAACAACATGAAAACAAAACAGTGGAAAAAAGCAGCAGCACTTATGTCAGCAGGAGCAATGACCGCATCTATCTTTGCGGCACCATTGGCAGTAAAGGCAGACGATAAGGTAACGATTTCATTTTCCTTTGACCAGGGCGTTGGCGAGGCAACCCAGAAGATGGTAGATGCCTACAACGAAAGCCAGGACAAAGTGGAAGTACAGACTGTCATTCTCCCGCAGGATGCAAACACAGTTCACGATGATTTTGTAAACAAGCTTGCTTCCGGAGATACCAGTGTAGATGTAATGGGACTTGATGTAACTTATATCAGCGAGTTTGGTTCTGCAGGATGGCTGGCAGATCTCTCTGATCTGGTAGATCCTTCTCTGACAGAGGGAATGCTCACAGGTCCGGTAGAAGGTGCAACGATTGATGGCAAACTTGTAGCAATGCCATGGTTCACAAACTCAAGTGTCCTTTTCTATCGTACGGATGTCCTTGAAGATCTGGGTGCAGAAGCTCCGGATACCTGGGAAGGCTGGATGGAGCTGGCAGACAAGGCAAAAGGTGTAGATGGCGTGGAATATGGAGCTGATTTCCAGGCAGCACAGTCCGAATCTCTTGTATGCAACTGGGTGGAATATGTATGGGGCAATGGCGGAGATATTCTGGACGAGAACGGAACTCCTGTTGCAAACTCCGACAATAATGTAGAAGCAACAGAGATCATGAAGAAACTTGTTGATGATTATGCACCGGAAGGAATCACAACTTATTCCGAAACAGAGAGTGAGCAGGTATTCAAAGAAGGCAAATGCCTCTTCATACGTGACTGGTCAGGATTCTGGTCAAGCGGACAGGATGAAGGTTCCAAGGTGACAGGAAAAATTGGCGCAACTACACTTCCGGTCGGACCAAGTGGTGAAGATTCTCACACCTGTCTCGGTGGACTTGATCTTGTGATCAACAACAACGTTGACGATGCACACAAAGAGGCAGCAGCTGATTTCATTTCCTACATGGCAAGTGCAGATACACAGAAAGAAATGACTCTGATCTCTTCTCAGCCGCCAGTTGTAAAATCTGTTTATGAAGATGCTGATATCCTGGAAGCAATCCCATTCTACTCTGATTTTGCAGACATCATCGCAACAGGAAAATCCAGACCGCAGACACCAAAATATGCAAAAGTTTCCGATGCGATCCAGAGAAATGTACACCAGGCACTCACCGGCGAGATGGAAGTCAAAGATGCACTTGATACACTCCAGAGCGAACTGGAAGAGCTTACAAAATAATAAAATTTTAAGGGAGAGGAATGAGCACAATGAAAAAGGGACGTGGTTCACTGGAAAAAACAGAATCCAGGGATGCATGGATTATGATGACACCGGCTCTTATTGTTCTGACGATCGTGGCGGTTTATCCGATACTTCGTACATTCTGGCTGAGTCTCCATGAGATGGTCCTGACTGATCCGACGAGCGGGTATCCGTTCGTCGGACTGGGAAATTATATAAAGATTTTTCAGGATTCCAGAGCATTGACGGCACTTGTATTTACACTGAAATTTACTGTTGTGACAGTATTTTTTGAGACGATTCTCGGCTTTATTTCTGCGATGATCATGAATCAGGGATTCAAGGCAAAAGGCTTCGTCCGGGCAGCAATCCTGATTCCGTGGGCGATTCCGACCTCTGTTTCTGCAATGATGTGGAAATTTATCTACAACGATCAGTATGGACTTTTTAATGATGTATTGTGCCGCCTTGGGGTGATCGATGGTTACAAAGCATGGCTCAGTACTTCAAGTGGTTCCTTTATGGCGCTGGTCATCACGGATATCTGGAAAACAGCGCCGTATATGGCACTTCTGATCCTTGCAGGGCTGCAGATGGTTCCGGATGATCTCTATGAAGCGGCAAAGATTGACGGTGCAAATGTAATTCAGCGTTTCATTTATGTCACGCTTCCAAACGTCAAAACGACTGTCCTCGTGGCAATGCTGTTCCGTACCCTGGATGCTTTCCGGGTATTTGACCTGATCTCCGTTATGACAGGAGGCGCGAACGGAACGGAGAGTGTGTCTGTGTACGCATACAATAACCTGATGAAATTCCTTGATTTTGGATATGGTTCTTCCCTGGCAGTGCTGATCTTTGTAGTTGTATTCCTGATCAGCGTGATCTATATGAAATTTATGGGAAACCGTCTGACAGAGATGTAGGAGGTGGACATTGTGCAGAAATCAAAGAGCATAGCAGGAAAAATCTTATTCGCAGTGTTTGTGATCGTTTTTGTCGGAATCATTGTCCTTCCTTTCTTCTGGCAGTTTATGACTTCGATCAAACCTCTGTCGGAGATCTCAGCAATTCCGGCGAAGTGGATCCCGAGCAAGGTCCACTGGGACTTTTACAAAAATGTATTTACGAAACATCCATTTGGAAGATATCTGCTGAACAGTTTTATCGTGGCACTTTCCACAACGGTACTCAGCATTCTAATCGGTGCTTCCGCAGCATATGCACTTGCGAGACTTCGCTTTAAAGGTAAAAAGATCATGCTCATGGCGATCTTAAGTATTTCCATGTTCCCGACGATCGCAACCTTAAGCCCGATCTATCTTCTTCTGAAAAACCTGAAGCTTCTCAATACATATGCAGGTCTGATCATTCCGTACATCACCTTTGCCCTGCCCCTGTCGATCTGGCTTCTGACGAACTTTTTTGCACAGCTTCCGAAGGGATTTGAGGAGGCTGCAGCGATCGATGGCTGTTCCAGAGGTAAGATTTTCTTCACGATCATGCTTCCTCTGATCAAACCGGCAACTTTTTCTGTGGCACTGATCGTCTTTATCAATGCATGGAATGAGTATCTGTATGCACTGACTTTTATGACAAATGACAATATGAGGACAGTACCGGTAGGTATTGCACTTTTCCCGAGCAATTACGAGCTTCCGTGGGGCGACATTGCGGCAGCGACTGTTGTAGTAACCGTTCCGCTTATCATTCTGGTACTTATTTTCCAGAAAAAGATCATCGCAGGTCTGACCACCGGCGGTGTAAAAGAATAATAGTAGCTGTGAGGGTACTGAACAGTTACAAATAATAAACATCAGGAGTGAGCATTATGAAAAAAATCAAATTATCAGAAAATCTGGAATTATCTCAGGTAGTTATGGGATGCATGAGAATCGCAGATTCCAATCTTACCGAAAATGAACTTTTGGATCTTGTAGAAAAATGTCTGGATATGGGAGTGACCTCCATTGACCATGCACCGGTATACGGCGGCTATACCTGTGAAAAAATCTTTGGAGATGCGGTACTTCGGAAACGTCCGGAACTGAGGGACAAGATGCAGCTTATCACAAAAGCTGGTATCGTATGCCCGGGACATTATGGAAACAAGACCATTTACTATAAAAGTACAAAAGAAGAGATTCTGAAAGAAATGGACGAATCTCTGGAAAAACTGGGAACAGATCATGTAGATCTTCTACTGATCCACAGACCTGACCCGCTGGCTGATCCGGCAGAAACTGCAGATGCATTGGAAACTGTTGTAAAGCAGGGAAAAGCCCTGAATGTTGGTGTTTCAAACTTTTTGCCGTCCCAGATGACGATGCTTCAGAGTTATCTGAACATTCCGCTTGTGACGAACCAGATGGAGCTTTCTGTCAAAAACACTGAGAACTTCTTTAATGGAGTAGTTGACGATGCATTTACAAGAAGAATCCCTCTGATGGCATGGTCTCCGCTTGGAGGTGGTGATGTATTTAAGAGTACCGATGAAAAATTTGTACGTCTGCGTACTGTACTTACGGCAATCGCAGAAGAGCATAAGACTACGATCGACGCAGTGATCTACGCATGGCTGTTTGTTCATCCGGTAAGAATTGCGGCGATCACAGGAACTATGAATGCAGACAGAATCCAGAAAGCCGTGGATGCGACAGAACTGGAACTTTCTTATGATGAGTGGTATCAGATTCTGGAAGCATCCAGAGGATACGCTGTACCGTGATGAAAATTAGTTGACATAAATGATCTTGGGAGGACAGAAACGTGAGTAAAATTCGTTTTGGACTGATCGGTTCCGGCTGGAGAGCAGAATTTTATATTCGCATTGCCAAAGCCCTGCCGGAAATGTTTGATCTGGCAGCAGTGATGATAAGAAGTAAAGAAAAAGGTGAGGCTTTTTCTGCAAAATTCAGTGTAAAAGTAGTCAATACACTGGATGAACTTGTGGAAAAAGAGCCGGAGTTTGTCGTAATGGCAATCAAAAGAGGAATCGTCACAGAAAATCTGATCACTTTATTTGAGAGAGGGATCCCGGTGCTGACGGAAACACCTCCGGGAGAAGACGTGGAAGCACTGCATCAGCTCTGGGATGCTTATCAGAAATATCAGCCAAAAGTGCAGGTGGCAGAACAGTATTTCCTGCAGCCGCTCTATGCATCCTGGTACAAGGCAATCTGTGATGGAAAGCTTGGTGAGGTAGAAAATATCAATATTTCTTCACTCCACGGTTATCACGGTGCGAGTATCATCCGGCAGTTCCTTAGAACAGGATTTGAGAACTGCAGGATTTACGGAAAACGTTACTGGTTTGATGTGACGGAAACATATGGAAGAGAGGGCATGGTTTTTGATGGAGAGGTTGTCAAATGCTCCAGAGATCGTCTGACGATGGAATTCGACAATGGCAAAGTGGCATATTTCGACTTTTCTGACCCGGCGCAGTATCACTCTTTTATCCGCACCAGACAGCTTACCGTGCAGGGAACACGAGGTGAGATCGATGATCTTACTATTCGCTATCTGAATGCGCAGAATATTCCGGTCACACAGGATCTTCGGAGGATTGATCTTGGCGTATATGGAAATCAGGAATGGTCACATTATGCGGTTATGCTGGGCGAGGAATTTTTGTTCCGTACACCGTTTATCAATGCGAGATTCAACGATGACGAGATCGCAGTTGCTTCCTGTATGGTAAAAATGCATGAGTATATCAACGGCGGTGAAGAATTTTATGGAATGGCAGATGCACTGCAGGATATGTATATCTGCCTCAAGATGGATGAAGCTCTGGAACATCCGGTGACTGTAGTAGAGACTCAGACACAGCCATGGGCGCAGAAATAAACCAAAAAACAGGATCCTGACGTTATAAAATGCTTGTAAACAAAAGCACTGAATCTATCAAGAAACATTTCTTTTGAAGTGATGTTTCTTGATGAATTTGGTGCTTTGTTTTTGTGGTTTTGTGTAGTATTGCAGAAAGAACTGTGAAAACCACATGTGATTTGTGACTATTTTTTGAAAAAACCTCTTTACAAACCACATAAAACAATATATAATGCAGACATAAACAAAAAGAAACCACATAAAATTAAAATAAAACAGACACAAAACCACAAAGATACAAAACAACAAAAACAGACAGGAGAGTATTAAAATGAAAATTCTTGAATCTAAATTCGTAAAAGGCTTTATCAAAATGGCAGATGACGGTTATCAGCAGGGATGGCATGAGAGAAACGGTGGAAACTTAAGCTATCGTCTGAAACCGGAAGAAGTAGAGATGATCAAACCGCGACTGAATGCACCGGGAGAATGGGAAGAGATCGGAGTGGAAGTTCCGGGTCTGGCAGGAGAGTTTTTCCTTGTGACAGGAAGCGGTAAATATTTCCGAAACATCATCGTGGACCCGGAAGTATGTCTTGCGATCATCGAGCTGGATGAGACAGGAACGAAGTACAGGATCCGCTGGGGACTTGTCGAGGGCGGCAGACCGACCAGTGAGCTTCCGACTCATCTGATGAACCATGAAGTGAAGAAGAAACTGACAAACGGAAGACATCGTGTTATCTACCATGCACATACCACAAATACGATCGCGCTGACTTTCGTACTTCCACTGGAAGACAAGGTATTCACAAGAGAACTGTGGGAATCCGCAACAGAGTGTCCGGTTGTATTCCCTGATGGTGTCGGAGTGATCGGCTGGATGGTTCCGGGCGGAAGAGAAATTGCTATCAAAACAGCAGAACTGATGAAAAAATACGATGTTGTCATCTGGGCACATCACGGAATGTTCTGTTCCGGAGAAGATTTTGACCTGACATTCGGTCTGCTCCACACAGTAGAGAAATCTGCAGAGATCCTGGTCAAGATCCTCTCCATGTCACCAAACAAGCTCCAGACTATCACACCGGATAACTTCCGTGCTCTGGCAAAAGACTTCCACGTAAGCCTGCCAGAAGAATTCCTCTATGAAAAAGAAAAATGATCATCGCTGTGTTGGCACTGTTCCGAACTGCTTTTTGTAAGCACGGACAAACGTAGTGTAATCCCGAAAGCCGCTCATCTGGGCGGCTTTCATTATGGGCATTCCCTGGGAGATCAGAGAGCGGGCGTGAAGCAGGCGTTTGCTGACGATGTAGTTGTGGATCGTGTAGCCTGTTTCTTCTTTGAATTTCCGCATCATATGATATTTGCTGAAGAAAAACTTCCCGGCGAGACTGTCGATCGAGAGGTCTTCTGCCAGATTTCGATTAATATATTTCAGAAGCTGCTCCACCTGGGAGTCCGAAGAGTAGGATTTCCGGTCTGGAGCAGTACTGCTTTTGAGGAAAATCCGGTTGATGTAGACCATAAACTGTGTAAAAAGTGCCTCACTTAAGAAATTATCCCCAAACTGGTCACCACGCAGGGACTGCTCGATCTCGGGCAGCAGATCCTTGAGGCGTTCCTGGAGGGCAGAATCCAGACGGACAAGGTTGAAGCTGCGGTCGTTGGCTTTCTGGAAACAGGTGTTGAGCTCTGGACGTGACAGATCTTCACGAAGCCAGAAAATATAGCGTTCATATGGCACCGCCGGGTCGATCTCCGGCTTGTGGATCGCACCCTGGCTGACCAGAAGAATGTCCTGAGGTTTGAGGTGGTAAGCTTTTCCTTCTATATGATAAGTAACTTTGCCAGAGACAAAGACGATGATCTTGTGAAAATCATGATAATGCCACTCAAACTCCCGGTCTGTACGGTCATTGATATGAAACAGCCGGAAATCCTCCTTGAGATAGCCGGTTTTTGCAAGGGAATACTGCGAATAGTCCATGGGAAGCCCTCCTGATTTGTTTGCTTTCTATTATAAAGAAGTATTCACTGGAAAAGAAGTGGTGTATAATAAAAAATATCATTTTATACAGGGAGAGAACAATGAAGGAGAAAGCATGGAAAAATGTAATAGCTGTATTGATAATAGCGCTGGCACTTATGGCGGGAGGTATAAATGTATCTGCCGCATCCGGGATTACGATTCGACAAGGCAAAGTATATCAGAATAATAAAGTGTATACCGGATGGTTCAGCCAGAATAATGGAAAGTATTATTCTGTAAAAGGAATAAGAGCAAAGGGATGGAAGAAAATTTCGAATAAATATTATTATTTTGACCGAAACAGCAGGCTTATCACGAATCACATTGTCGGCTCAAAAACGACTGGATACTTTTATGTGGACAAAACGGGTGTAAGGGTTACAACGAAAGAAATCCGTCAGGCAGTTGCTTTTGTCATGAGATACTCAAAGGCAACAGATCTGCCTTCTAAACGTCTTAGAACCTGTTTCTGTACACTGCTTAATTATCCTTATTATAATATGACAGATCACGCACCACGGGCAAATCAGATTGCTTCCTGTGCAGGTTACATGTTTACTTACAGAAGAGGTGACTGCTATTATTATGCCTCTACAATGGCATATATTGCAAGAGTTCTGGGCTATGATGCGCGTGTGGCGTGTGGTGCAGTTACTGCAAGAGGACCATATGCCGCATTGTCTCCACATGGATGGTGCGAGGTAAAATATGGAAATGCATGGAAAATGCTTGACTGTAGTATGCAGCGGGCACACACAAACAAGAATTTATGCCTGGTCACGAGAAAACAGTATCCATTTCGCCTGAGATGTGATAGGGTGTGTACAATGAAATCCAGTTATGGAACAATTAAATGGGCATGATTAGGAGGCTGTGAACGGGTCAAACAATAGCATGACCGCATTTTTTGCAAGGTATAGAGCAGTTTATTCTATATACATTGTAAAAAATAGCTTATATACTGGAACTATCGAATGGTTAAATGAATTGCGGGTAACGATAAATCCATAATATAAGCAAATCAAGCGGGAGGGCATAGCAATGACAGACTGCATTACAATGATAAAATATCAGGGACTTGGAAATGATTATCTGGTACTGGATCCGAACAAGAACCGTGTACAGCTTCAGGGCAAAAAGATTGCTCTGATGTGTCAGAGAGGTTTTGGACTCGGTGCAGACGGCGTTCTGTACGGACCGGTGGACATCAATGGAAAAATGGGCGTGCATATCTACAACTCTGACGGAAGCGAAGCGGCGATCAGCGGAAATGGTGTCTGTATTTTTGCAAAATACCTTCTTGACCATGAATATGTCAAAGAGAAAAAATTTGAGATCGAAACTTTGTCCGGTTCTATTGAAGTGGAGTGCCTGAACAGCCGTGCCACAGAATTTCGTGTAAACATGGGAAAGGCATCCTTCCTTTCCAGAGAGATTCCAGTGACTGGCGAGGTGCGTGAGGTTATCAATGAGGACTTTACCTTCAACAACAAAGATTACAAGGCAACCTGTCTGACGATCGGTAATCCACATTGTATCATCTTTATGGATGAGGTAAGTGAAAAAGCAGCCAGAGAACTTGGACCATATGTGGAAAACGCCGATGAATTTCCGGAGAGGATGAACCTCCAGATCTGCCGTAAGATTGACACCGGCAATCTCGACATCGAGATCTGGGAACGCGGCTCCGGCTACACCAAAGCTTCCGGTACAGGAAGCTGCGCCGCAGCAATGGCTGCATACAAACTCGGTTTCACCGAAAACCGCATCAACATCAACCAGCCAGGCGGCATGATCCAGATTGACATCCACAAAGACGGCACCATCTACATGACCGGAAGTGTGGGATACGTTGCGGATATGAGCGTGGCGGAGAGCTTTTTCTCATAAGATATAATTTCTAAAAGAAAATTCTGCTTCAGTGTCTTAATCTATGTAATTAGTGCATAATTAAGAACTGTTAAAACTACTTTTCGATGCTTAAGTGCCATATTGCTTTGATGGGGAATAATAGAAAATTGTTAATGATATAAATAAGAAAAATTTATAATTGATTCAATGAAGGAGATAGCAAACGCTGTTTCCTTTCTTTTGCACTTATGATAAAATATATCAGAAAAATATGGAAAATACGTAACTATTCAGTAGGTAGTATCCTGCGAGGTGTTTCGACATGTTTTTGTCGAAATCCCGAGACATACAAAGCAAAATGCTATCACCGAAGGTGATTTGAACGTAATCTGCGAAGCAATTGCGTTCATGAGCATGTAGCAAGGCGGAATGCGAATGTCCGTTTTGCACGCATTTTGACTCGTAACTGTGAGGGTACTGAATAGTTACGAACGATACGAAAGAGAGGTTCACGCTTTTATGGATATTACAATGCTGGGAACAGGAAATGCAATGGTAACTGAGTGTTACAATACATGTTTTGTGCTGAGAGATGGGGATAAGCATCTGCTGGTTGACGGCGGTGGTGGAAATACACTGCTGGCACAGCTCAAACATGCCGGATTTGACTGGATGGACATGCGCGAGATCTTCGTGACACACAAACATGTAGATCACATCATGGGTGTTGTCTGGATGATCCGTATGATCTGCCAGCATATGAAACAGGGACAGTACGAAGGTGAGGCAACAATTTACGGACACGAAGAGGTCATCCGCATCCTCAAGCAAATGGCAGAGATGCTTTATCCTAAGAAACAGACCTGCTATATTGGAGACCGCCTGCATCTGGTAGTCGTAGAAGACGGAGAAGAAAGAACCATCATGGGACATAAGACGACTTTCTTCGACATCCAGTCCACCAAAGCGAAACAGTTTGGCTTCTGCATGGACATGGGCAATGGCGACAAATTCACCTGTTGTGGCGATGAGCCATACAACGATTGCGAGAAAAAATACGCCGAAAACAGCAAATGGCTCCTTCACGAAGCATTCTGTCTCTTCGACCAGGCAGACAGATTCCACCCATACGAGAAACATCACTCCACAGCCAAAGACGCCAGCGAACTGGCAGAGCAGCTCGGCGTACAGAACCTGATCCTCTACCACACCGAGGACAAGAACATCGCCCGCCGCAAAGAACTCTACACAGAAGAAGGAAAGAAATACTTCCACGGAAATCTCTTCGTCCCGGAGGATCTGGAGAGAATAGAATTATAATCTGTTAATTATAGTACATATAAATCCCCATCATGCATATAAACATTGGAAAGTTTCATGTATGATGGGGACTTGCTTTATTTATCTCTATAATGCGAACCACACTGAGCAATCAAAATTAGATTATTTATTCAAAATCCTGCCATGCTTCATCAGACCATGCTTTTATCATCCATATTTACCTCATGTATTGTACCACCGGTTGTTTCAAGTTGTTCTATTGACTTCTTAAGTCGTGCAATATTTGCAGGACTGTAGAATGGATCGCTGTCAGCGGTGATCTCGAATGGGATTCTGCGTTCACGAACTGCTTTTTTGGCGAAGACACAGAATGCTGTTGTCATACTCATGCCAATGTCAGAACAAAAGGCTTCAAACTGTTTCTTAAGTTCTGCATCCATACGGATATTTATATTTGTCTGAGCCATTGAAATTCCCTCCTTTATACAAATTTTGATACTTATATTGTATGTAATATTATATACGATGTCAATAAAAATGATGAGTTAAAAATACAAAAATAAAAAATGGATTCGTGGCTTTTCACACTGCAAATCTTGCAGTTTCACCCAATCTATGGTATGGTATTACAGTATATGAATATATAGAAAGAAGGTGAAGCTGTGGTTGAATTAGATCAGTTCAAGAGTATTCTTGCAACATACACAGAACCATTAGTGGAAGTGAGGGATTCACTTTGACCTCGCTAACAAAGAGCAGAGGGTTGAAGAATTAGAGCGTGAAATGGAAGCACCGGACTTCTGGGATGATGCAGAGGTTTCACAGCAGAAGATGAAAGAGCTCAAGAGCATGAAGGACGACATGGAGACATACCACAATCTGGAGACCCAGTTGGAAGATATGGAAACCATGATCGAGATGGGCTATGAAGAAAATGATCCGGAGATCATTCCGGAGATTCAGGAGATGCTCGACGAATTCCAGAAGGATTTCGACAGCATCCGTGTTAAAACATTACTGTCAGGAGAATATGACAGCGAAAATGCGATCATCAAGCTCAATGCCGGAGCAGGTGGAACAGAAGCCTGTGACTGGTGTGGAATGCTTTATCGTATGTACAGCCGCTGGGTAGACCGCAAGGGATTCAGTATGGAAGTGCTTGATTACCTCGACGGCGATGAAGCCGGTGTCAAATCCGTAACCTTCCAGGTCAACGGAGAGAATGCTTACGGCTATCTCAAATCCGAGAAAGGTGTACACCGTCTTGTCCGTATTTCTCCGTTCAATGCAGCAGGCAAACGCCAGACTTCCTTCGTATCCTGCGATGTTATGCCGGATATCAAGAAAGACCTGGATGTAGAGATCAACGATGACGACATCCGTATCGATACCTACCGAAGCAGCGGTGCCGGTGGACAGCATATCAACAAGACATCATCCGCGATCCGTATTACACATTTCCCGACAGGAATCGTAGTACAGTGTCAGAATGAACGTTCTCAGCACATGAACAAGGACAAAGCCATGCAGATGCTGAAAGCCAAACTTTTCCTCCTCAAGCAGCAGGAAGCAGAAGCGAAACTTTCCGGTATCCGTGGTGAAGTAACCGATATCGGCTGGGGAAATCAGATCAGATCCTATGTTATGCAGCCATACACCATGGTCAAGGATCACAGAACAAGCGAAGAAACCGGAAATGTAGACGCAGTTCTTGACGGAGACATCGATCCGTTCATCAACGCCTACCTGAAATGGATCGCATTAGCCAAGAAACCGGCTGAATCATAAGGCAAAAAAGCCTTGCAGACTTTGCAGAGGTGTGATAACATATCCCTCATGGGAAAACAGTTGTCTTTTGAAAACGGACATCTCCTGAGAGGGATATGTGTTTCATCAAATGGATAAAGAGTTGCTGTGAACAGTAACGATAAAGTCAGCAGAGACAGGAAGGTCATAATGGGAAAAACAACAGAAAAAAAGAAGTATTTTGTAGTCAGGGAGCGAGCGGTTCCGGAAGTTTTGTTGAAAGTGGTACAGGCAAAGAAATTACTCGATTCAGAGAAAGTGAGCACTGTGCAGGAAGCAGCAGAGCAGACCGGTATCAGCAGAAGCTCCTTTTATAAATATAAGGATGATATTTTTCCTTTTCACGAAGAAGCCAGAGGAAAGACGATCACTTTCATCATTCAGATGGATGATGAACCGGGAATCTTGTCTGTTGTGCTTCAGACCATTGCACGTTTCCATGGAAATATCCTGACGATCCATCAGAGTATTCCGATCAATGGAGTGGCAACCCTCACACTCAGCGTGGATATCCTGCCGGGTGAGGGAGACGCAGAGGCTATGGTGGATGAGATCGAACAGAGAGATGGAATCCATTATCTGAAGATCCTCGGAAGAGAATAACTATAAGAAAGAACGCAGGAGGAAACCAAGCTATGGTAAATATTGCAGTATTAGGATACGGTACAGTAGGAAGCGGTGTGGTAGAGGTTATCAACACCAACCATAACAGCATCAATAAGAGAGCCGGCGCAGAGATCAACATCAAATATGTACTGGATCTGAGAGATTTCCCGGGAGATCCGGTAGAGAAAGTCCTTGTTCACGACTATGACGTGATCGCAAACGATCCGGAGGTAGACATCGTAGTAGAAGTTATGGGAGGAATCGAGCCGGCATACACCTTTGTAAAACGTGCCCTCGAATCCGGCAAAAGCGTCTGCACCTCCAACAAAGCCCTGGTAGCCAAACACGGCCCGGAACTTATGGAGATCGCACGCGAGAAAAACATCAACTTCCTGTTTGAAGCAAGCTGCGGTGGTGGAATCCCGATCATCCGTGCACTGAACTCTTCTCTGACAGCAGATGAGATCGATGAGATCACAGGTATCCTCAACGGAACCACCAACTACATGATGTACAAGATGAGCACAGAAGGCTGCGAATTTGATACAGTTCTCAAGGAAGCTCAGGCAAAGGGATACGCCGAGGCAGACCCGACAGCCGATGTAGAGGGATATGATGCATGCCGTAAGATCGCGATCCTTTCTTCTCTGGCATACGGTAAATTCCTGAATTACGAGGATATTTATACCGAAGGAATCACCAAGATCACACCAGAGGATATGCAGTACGCAGAAGAACTTGACATGACGATCAAACTTCTCGGTACCAGCCGCAAGATCGGAGACGATTCTTTCTACGCAATGGTAGCACCGTTCCTGGTAGGTAAGAGCAGCCCGCTTTACAGCGTAAATGACGTATTCAATGCAGTATTTGTCCATGGCAATGTCCTTGGTGATGCAATGTTCTATGGAAGCGGCGCAGGCAAACTTCCGACAGCAAGCGCAGTAGTTGCTGACGTAGTAGACGAAGCAAAGCACCTCCACAAGAACATTATGACAAACTGGTCCAGCAAACCGCTTGAACTGATTCCGATGGATGAAGTTGAGGGAAGATTTTTTGTAAGAGTCGAAGGCACAACCGTAGACCAGGTAGAAGCTGTTTTTGACGACGTTGAGATCGTAAATCTCAAGAACCTCCCGGGTGAATTTGGATTTATCACCACCAAGATGAAACAGGGAGAATATAAAGAAAAAGTTCAGAAATTAAATGGCAGTGTGGTCACTATGATCCGTGTCAAAGACTGACATTTTTTTCGGGGGAGAAACTATGTTAATAGTAAAAAAATTCGGCGGCACTTCAGTTGCAAACAAAGAGCGTATCTTTAATGTCGCCGGAAGATGCATAGAAGAATACAAAAAAGGCAATGATGTGGTGGTAGTTCTTTCTGCAATGGGTAAATACACAGATGAACTCATCACTATGGCAAAGGATATCAATGAGAAACCGCCGAAGCGTGAGATGGATATGCTTTTTACGATCGGAGAGCAGATGTCCGTGGCACTGATGTCCATGGCATTCGATAAACTGGGCGTTCCGTCTGTTTCTCTGAACGCATTCCAGGTCGCAATGCATACTACAAGCGTTCACGGAAATGCAAGACTCAAGAGGATTGATACCGAAAGAATCAAGAGAGAACTGGAAAACCACAAGATCGTTGTTGTGACAGGTTTCCAGGGAGTCAATAAATACGATGATTATACAACGCTTGGAAGAGGCGGCTCCGATACGACAGCAGTTGCTCTGGCAGCGGCACTTCATGCAGATGCCTGCGAGATCTACACTGACGTAGACGGCGTATATACAGCAGATCCGCGTAAAGTTCCGACAGCCCGCAAGCTCAAGGAGATCACTTATGATGAGATGCTGGATCTGGCAACACTTGGTGCCGGAGTGCTCCACAATCGTTCTGTGGAAATGGCAAAGAAATACGGCGTACCGCTCGTGGTACGTTCCAGTTTGAATACAAGCGAAGGAACTGTTGTAAAGGAGGAAGTAACAGTGGAAAGAATGCTGATCAGCGGAGTTGCGCTTGATACAGATGCAGTAAGAATCGCCGTGATCGGTCTGAAGGATACCCCGGGCGTGGCGTTCAGATTATTTGATGTACTGGCAAAGAAAAACATCAACGTAGATGTGATCCTTCAGTCTATCGGACGTGCGGGAACCAAGGATATTTCCTTCACCGTAGATGACAAGGATCTGGATGATGCAATGGCAGTCCTTGATGAAAACAAAGCAAGACTTGGATACCAGGAACTTCATTCTGAGAGAAATATTGCCAAACTTTCTATTGTCGGAGCCGGAATGATGAGTAATCCTGGTGTTGCGGCAAAGATGTTTGAGAGTCTTTATAATGAGGGCGTTAACATTAACATGATCTCCACATCAGAGATCCGCGTGACAGTTCTTATCAACGAAAAAGACGGTGTAAGAGCGATGAACGCAGTACATGACGCATTTAACCTGGCAGATTAAATAAAATGGAAGGAATTTCATCTCTGTGGTTTCAGGGGTGGAATTCCTTCGTTGTTTACAGAAAACAGGAGTCAAAAATGAAAAGAAACCGAAAATACTGGAAAACAAGTGCCAAGGCAGCTCTCAGAGGAAACTGGATCATCGCGATCGCGGGAATGCTGGCTTATATGGCGGTGAACTTTCTGGGAAATGTCCTTTCGCTGGAGCTTTTTCCGGGAAATTCTATGCTGGAGATCGCAGCCGGGCAGATTTTTGTATTTGTTGTGTCGCTGATCGCGATGGTATTCGGTACAGGATACAGCTATATGATGTTGAATATGAGCAGAGGCAGGGAGTTCAGCCTTGGAAATCTTCTGTATATGTTTCATAATCAGCCGGACAGAGTGCTGATCGCGGCATTTGTAATGGCACTTCTGAACACAGTTTCACAGCTTCCGATCTATTTTGCGGTATATCTGACCGATCCAGGAAGCACGATCGAAGCGCAGATGAACTGGATGCAGATGATCATGGGAATCATGATCCTGAGTGTAGTACTGAATGTACTTATCACAGTACCGCTTGCGCTCAGTTTTTATCTTCTGGCAGATAATCCGGAGATGGGAGGAGTAGAGTCCCTGAAACAGAGCATGCGTTTGATGAAGGGACATATCTGGCAGTATCTTATGCTGCAGCTAAGCTTTGCACCGCTGCTGATCGTGTCGCTTCTATTCATGGGGATTCCGCTTCTGTGGGTACTTCCGTATATGGAAGCGTCTGAAACGGCTTTTTACAGAGATATTCTGGGAGAGTTTGATGAGCCGGAGAAGAAGGAAGAGTCTTTTTACAAAAATACGGCATCAGACGATTATAATGCAGAAGCATAGTTATTAAGCAGATTTATTTACGGGCACAAAAGGAGATTTTTATTTATGGATATTATTCAGGTGATAACCGACGAACTTAAAGTACAGAAATGGCAGGTAGAGGCTGCTGTAAAGCTGATCGATGAGGGATGTACGATCCCGTTTATTTCCCGTTATCGTAAAGAAGCGACAGGCTCTCTGAACGATGAGCAGCTCCGTACCCTGCACGAAAGACTTCTTTACCTGAGAAATTTGGAAGATAAGAAAAATCAGGTACTTACAAGCATTGAAGAGCAGGGCAAACTGACACCGGAACTGAAGAAGCAGATTCTGGATGCCAAGACCCTCGTAGTAGTAGAGGACCTTTATCGTCCATACCGTCCAAAGAGACGTACAAGAGCGATCATTGCGAAGGAAAAAGGACTTGAGCCGCTGGCGAATATCATCATGCTTCAGATGACAAAGAAACCGCTGGAAGAGGAAGCTAAAGCTTTTCTTTCTGAGGAAAAAGGCGTGGAGACCGTAGAGGACGCGCTGAACGGAGCGAAGGATATTCTGGCAGAGACGATTTCTGATGAGGCAGATTATCGAATCTATATCCGTGACCTTACCATGAAAAAAGGTTCTGTTGCATCTGCAGCGAAGAAACCGGAAGAGTCTTCTGTATATGAGATGTACTATGAATTTGAGGAGCCGATCAAGAAGCTTGCCGGACATCGTGTGCTCGCCCTGAACCGTGGTGAGAAGGAAAAAATCCTCACAGTCAAGGTAAATGCACCGGAGGAAGAAATTCTTGGCTGGCTGCAGAAGCAGGTCCTGGCAAAGGATAATCCGATCACAACACCGGTTCTCCGTGAAGTAGTGGAGGACAGCTACAAGCGTCTGATCGCCCCGGCGATCGAGAGGGAGATCCGCAGCAGCCTGACAGAAAACGCTGAGGACGGTGCGATCCATGTCTTTGGAAAAAACCTTGAGCAGCTTCTGATGCAGCCTCCGATCGTAGGCAAAGTTGTCCTCGGCTGGGACCCGGCATTCCGTACAGGATGCAAGCTGGCAGTCGTAGATCCTACCGGAAAAGTGCTGGATACGACTGTGATCTATCCGACAGCACCGACTAATGAGAAGAAGATCCAGGCGGCAAAAGATACACTTAAGAAACTGATCAGGAAATACAATGTTTCTCTTATTTCTCTTGGAAATGGAACAGCGTCCAGGGAGTCTGAGCAGATCATTGTGGAACTGCTTAAGGAAATCCCGGAGAAAGTTCAGTATGTGATCACGAATGAGGCTGGTGCTTCTGTATATTCCGCGAGCAAGCTGGCAACAGAGGAGTTCCCGAATTTTGATGTGGGACAGAGAAGTGCGGCTTCCATCGCAAGACGTCTTCAGGATCCGCTTGCAGAGCTCGTTAAGATCACACCGCAGTCGATCGGTGTCGGACAGTATCAGCATGATATGAACCAGAAGAAGCTTGGTGAGGCACTGAGTGGAGTTGTTGAGGACTGTGTAAATAAGGTTGGTGTGGATCTGAATACGGCGTCTGCATCGCTTCTGGAGTATATTTCCGGTATCAGCAAGGCGATCGCGAAAAATATCGTTGCGTATCGTGAGGAGAACGGCAGGTTTGAGAGCCGTCGTGAGCTTCTCAAGGTTGCGAAGCTCGGACCGAAGGCGTTTGAGCAGTGTGCAGGATTCGCGCGTATCACAGGCGGCAAGAATCCACTGGATGCAACGAGTGTGCATCCGGAGAGTTATGAGGCAGCGCAGAAGCTTCTGGAAAAACTTGGCTATGCACCGGAGGATATCACGGTTGGCAAGCTGAGCGGAATCTCAAAGCAGATCAAAAATTACAAGAAGCTCGCAGAGGAGCTTGGCGTAGGAGAGCCGACACTTCGTGACATCGTTAAAGAGCTGGAAAAACCGGCAAGAGACCCACGAGATGAGATGCCGAAACCGGTTCTGAGGACGGATGTACTTGATATGAAGGATCTGAAAGAGGGTATGATCCTTAAGGGTACAGTGCGAAATGTGATTGATTTTGGAGCTTTCGTAGATATCGGAGTGCATCAGGATGGACTGGTGCATATTTCTGAGATGAGTGAGAAATATATCAAACATCCGCTTGAGGCAGTGTCTGTTGGAGATGTTGTGGATGTGCGCGTGATCGGCGTAGACCTCAAGAAAAAAAGAATCAGTCTTTCTATGAAGGGAACGAAGTAGGAGACGGTATATGCGTGGTCGTGTGACGAAGCTGTTCCCCATCTCAAACACCCAGCCCCTCCGCTCCTCAAGACTCACCATAATACCGGAATGGGGAGCAAGGGGGACGCGGTACGCGAACGGCCGTAGGTCGTTGTGTACCGCTGGGATGTTTGGAGTATGGAGGCAGTGGAAGGAACTTTTAACTCAGCAGAGCGGAGTCATTACTGAATTCCTGGCCGCTGGCTTTTTCGAATTGGTCGAGGAGGTCGCGTACGGTCAGTTTCTTTTTTTCTTCACCCTGGATATCCAGGATGATCTTGCCTTCCATCATCATGATCAGACGATTTCCATGGATGATCGCGTCCAGCATATTATGAGTGATCATCATTGTAGTCAAGTGATCCCGGTTTACGATCATTTCTGTGATCTCAAGTACCTTCGCCGCTGTCTTTGGGTCGAGTGCTGCGGTATGTTCGTCCAGCAGAAGCAGCTTCGGCTTCTGAAGCGTAGCCATAAGCAGTGTCAGCGCCTGTCTCTGTCCACCGGAAAGAAGTCCGACCTTGGAAGTAAGACGGTCCTCAAGTCCCAGACCAAGGATCTTAAGTAATTCTTTATATTCTGCACGTTCTGCCTTTGTGATACCGGGTTTCAGCAGACGAAGTTTTCCACGACGTTTCGCCAGTGCAAGATTTTCTTCGATACCCATTGTAGCAGCAGTACCAGTCATAGGGTCCTGGAAAACACGTCCCAGGTAGGCTGCTCTCTTATGTTCTGATAATTTCGTAACATCAACACCATCAATGATGATCTGTCCTTCATCGATCATCCATGTACCCGCAACTGCATTCAGCATGGTAGATTTACCGGCACCATTTCCACCGATAACTGTAACAAAATCTCCTTCATTCAGAGTGAGGTTCAGACCGTTCAGAGCCACTTTTTCATTGATAGTTCCAGGATTAAAAGTTTTGTAAATGTTTTTCAGCTCAAGCATCAGTTGTTACCTCCACGTTTCGTAGGTTTTGAAAAATATTTTGCTTTCCAGTAAGGTACAGCAAGGAAGATCGCTACTACAAGTGCAGACAGCATCTTCAGAAGGTCTGTATCGATTCCGAGCCAGATAACAGTCTGGAGTACCAGATAGTAGAGGATAGAACCAAATGCAACGCTCAGAAGACGAAGAGCAAAGTTGCGGAAGATCTTTCCGAAGATTGCCTCGCCGATGATAACAGCAGCAAGACCGATAACGATCGCGCCACGTCCCATGTTGACATCAGCGAATCCCTGATACTGTGCAAGAAGTGCACTGGAAAGAGCAACCAGTCCGTTGGAGATCATAAGTCCGAGTACCTTGCATACATCTGTGTTGATACCCTGTGCACGGGACATATTCGGGTTACATCCGGTAGCACGGAGAGAACATCCGAGTTCAGTACCGAAGAACCAGTACAGGATCGCGATCAGAACAACGATAAAGATTGCAACGATCAGAATTGTATTCTGATAAAATGGAACATTTTTGACATTTCGAAGGGAAACAAGAAGGTTGTATTTGTTTCCGTTGACTGCCTGGTTTGCTTTGCCCATGATCTTGAGGTTGGCAGAGTAAAGACCAAGCTGTGTCAGGATTCCGGCAAGGATCGCCGGGATTCCCATGAAAGTGTGGAAGATTCCTGTTGCAAGACCGGCAAGCATTCCTGCGCCGGTTGCAGCAAGCATGGATACCCAGATGTTATGACCGCTCATAAGCATCATAACGCAGACAGCACCTCCGGTACACATGGTACCATCAACAGTAAGGTCGGCTACGTCCAGAATACGGAAAGTAAGATAGACACCGATTGCCATGATCCCCCATATCAGACCCTGGGCAGAAGCACCCGGAAGTGCATTGATTAAGCTCATAATGTTCATTTTTATAGTTCCTCCTGATGACACAGAAAGCGAGAAAGGTTATTCCTCTCCCGCTGTCAGTGTGAATTTGTGATTTTAGATTAATTGTCAGAATTATTCAGCTTCTTCAGCAGTATCTTCCTCTGCTGTGTCGTCTGCTGCTTCTGCATCAGCATCCTCGGATGTTTCTTCTTCGTCTGCTGCATCGTCAGCACCGATTGCCACATAGTCATCCGGAACTGTGATTCCAAGTTCGTCACAGATCTCCGGGTTGTATTCTTTGGTGAACTGTGGAGCATATTCGATTGGCATTGTGGAAATGTCTTCTCCGTCAACGAGAACTTTGAGTGCCATTTTACCTGTAGCAACACCAAGGTCATAGTAGCTGATGGAAAGAGTAGCAACACCGCATCCCTGGCAGATACCTTCTTCACCGGCGATTACCGGAACTTTCTCCGGAAGGCAGATGTTGTTGATGATCTCTGTGTTGGAAGCAACTGTGTTATCTGTTGGTACGTAGATCACATCGCTTTCTGTAGCAGCTGTAGTAGCTACGGAAGAAAGGTCGTTGGAATCTGAGAATGCGTAGTAAGTGCAGGTGTATCCTAATTTTTCAAGGGCATCCTTTACTGTATCTACCTGGTACTGGGAGTTTGCTTCTGCGGAGCAGTAAACAAGTCCGACGTTCTTTGCATCCGGGAACAGTTCGTTGAGCATTGCTGCCTGCTGATCCAGTGGAGCAAGGTCAGATGTACCGGAAATGTTGGTTCCAACAGTTCCGTCGAAATCGTCAAGGTCAAGTGCAACACCATATTCGGTAACTGCAGTACCAAGGATCGGGATATCTGCTGTACCAGCTGAAGCTGCCTGAAGTGCAGGAGTTGCGTTTGCAAGGATCAGGTCTACACCGTCAGAAACGAAGTCTGTGATGATAGTAGAACAGGTATTGGAATCACCCTGTGCGTTCTGCTCATCAAATGTAACTTTGTCGCCAAGTTCTTCTGTGATGGCATCCTTGAATCCCTGTGTTGCTGCGTCAAGTGCCTCATGCTGTACAAGCTGGCAAATACCGATGTTGTAAGTTTTATCATCTGCATTATCTGCTGCGAATACGCTGACACCGCCCATGCCAACTACCATTGTTGCAGAAAGAACACCTGCTAAAATCTGCTTTTTCATATTTCAAGTCCTCCTGTTTTGTTGATTCACACTTGAATCGAATTAACTTTTTAAAGTATAACGCTTTAACGCGAAAAAGTCAAGGAGAAATGCTGAGACTTCGGACAAAACCGCCAAAGATTTCCTATTTAAGATTATGCGAAATAAAATACAAAAAAAATTAGGGTGTCAAATAAATAATGCGTTTTTGTTCGAATTTATTGACAATTTGCAGATCGGAATGTATAGTAAAAGCACTTGCAAAGAGGCGTAACAGAAAGTGTTGTGCCTCTTTTGTTCGGTGAACTGTAGGTAGAGGAGAAAAGAGAAAATGGAGGAAAGAAGAATGAAAAAAGCATTGGCAATCGGACTTGCAGCAGCAATGGCAGTTTCTATGACAGCACCTGTATATGCAAGTGATGACAGCGAAAGTGGCGCAGGAATCGCAAAGGAAGACATCAAGATTGGTGCGATTTATATCGGAGATGAGAACGAAGGCTATACAGCAGCTCATATGGCTGGTATCGACGAAATGGTAGAGAACCTTGGACTGGATGATTCACAGGTCATCGAGAAAACTCTGATCGGTGAAGACGAAGGATGCTACGATGCAGCAGCAGACCTTGCAGACCAGGGATGTCAGATCATCTTTGCAAACAGCTTTGGACATGAAACTTATATCCTTGAAGCAGCAGGAGAATATCCGGACGTTCAGTTCTGTCATGCAACAGGAACTCAGGCAGCATCAAGCGGACTTTCCAACATGCACAACTACTTCACAAATATTTATGAAGCACGTTATGTATCCGGTGTAGTAGCAGGTCTGAAACTGAATCAGATGATCGAGGACGGCACTATTACAGAGGATAACTGCAAAATGGGTTATGTAGGTGCATTCCCGTACGCAGAGGTTATTTCCGGATACACTTCCTTCTACCTTGGAGCTAAGAGCGTATGCCCGTCCGTAACAATGGAAGTTAAATACACAAACAGCTGGGCAAGCTTCGACCTTGAGAAAGAATGTGCAGATGCCCTGATCTCTGACGGATGTGTTCTGATCAGCCAGCATGCAGATACAACAGGTGCTCCTACAGCATGTGAAGCAGCAGGCGTTCCTTGCGTTGGATACAACATTGATATGACATCCGTTGCTCCTAACACAGCACTTACATCCGCATCCATGGACTGGGGTGTATATTACACATATGCAGTACAGTGCATGCTTGATGGCACAGCAATCGATACTGACTGGTGCAAAGGCTTCTCCGATGGTGCAGACAAGATCACACCACTCAACGAGAACGTTGTAGCAGAAGGAACAGATGAGAAAGTAAAAGAAGTAGAAGACGCACTTGCAGACGGATCTCTTCATGTATTTGATACCTCTACATTCACAGTAGATGGCAAAGAACTTACTACCTATAAGAAAGACGGCAGCGACACAGAATACGTTTCTGACGGATACTTCCATGAATCCGAATATGGTTCTGCACCGGCATTCGATGTAGCGATCGACGGAATCACTTCTATTACAGAATAAGAATTGAAACAGGCAGGGCTGCTCGTCAGCAGCTCTGCTTTTTTCTTGTCTATAGACAGAAAAAAGGAGGGAATGACAGTGGGAGAAACTTATGCACTTGAACTTAAGGATATTTCCAAGCGTTTTGGATCCGTCCAGGCGAATGACCATGTAAATCTCACGCTGAGAAAATCAGAGATTCTTGCGATCCTGGGTGAAAACGGAAGCGGCAAGACAACTCTCATGAATATGATCTACGGAATTTATTATCCGGATGAAGGACATATTTTTGTAAATGGCAAGGAGGTAACAATCTGTTCGCCGAAGGATTCCTACGAACTTGGAATCGGTATGGTACATCAGCATTTCAAACTGGTAGATGTACTGACAGCAGCCGAAAATATCGTCCTGGGTCTGCCGGGCAAGGCAAGACTCAATATGAAAAAGATCACAGAGGATATCCAGAAACTGGTCAACAAGTACGGATTTGACCTGGATCTTTCAAAGAAAATCTACGAAATGTCCGTTTCCGAGAAACAGACCGTCGAAATCGTAAAGATGCTTTATCGTGGTGCCAGGATCCTGATACTGGATGAGCCGACAGCCGTGCTGACACCGCAGGAAGCCGACCGATTATTTGATATCCTTCGTAACATGAGAGATGACGGATGTGCGATCATCATTATCACGCATAAACTGCAGGAGGTTCTTGCACTGTCTGACCGCGTGGCGATCCTTCGTAAAGGCCAGTATATTGACACTGTGGAAACTGCCCAGGCAAATGTGCAGAGCCTTTCTGAAATGATGGTTGGCGCAAGAGTTGACCTGAATATCGAGCGTCCGAAGCCGGAGAATATAAAGCCGCGCCTGGTCATTGAAGGCGTAAACTGTAAGGACAAAGACGATGTCAAAACTCTGGATGATGTAGATCTGACAGTAAACACAGGTGAGATCCTTGGTATTGCCGGTATTTCAGGAAGCGGCCAGAAGGAACTTCTGGAGGCAATCGCCGGTCTGCAGGATGTAGAAAGTGGTTCCATCCGACTTCTGGATGACAATGGAAGCGGAATGGAACTTTCCGGAATGGATTCCATTTCTATCAATGAAGCAGGAATCAGTCTTGCTTTCGTTCCTGAGGACCGTATCGGTATGGGACTCGTCGGAGACATGGATATGACCGATAATATGATGCTTAGAAGCTACCGCAACGGCAAAAGTCCTTTCCTCGACCGTAAAGGTCCGAGAGCCCTTGCACAGAAGATCAAAGATCAGCTTGAAGTCATGACACCGAGTATTTCCGCTCCGGTCCGCCAGATGTCCGGTGGAAATGTCCAGAAAGTTCTGGTTGGACGTGAGATCGCACAGAACCCGAAAGTTCTCCTTGTCGCTTTCCCGACACGAGGCGTGGATATCAACACTTCTCATGTTATCTATCAGCTTCTGAACGAACAGAAGAAAAAAGGCGTTGCAGTTGTCTGCGTCATTGAGGATCTGGACGTTGTACTGGAACTCTGTGACCGTATCGCAGTTCTCTGTGGCGGCAGGATCAGCGGAGTGGTTGACGGAAGAACAGCGACCAAAGAGGGAATCGGTCTTCTCATGACGAAGCACGAAAAAGGAGGGGCTGTCAATGAATAAAGAACCTTTCTTACAGGTAAGTAAACGAAGAAACAAAGCCGGATGGCAGGAAAGACTTCTGATCCGTTTTATCGCACTGATCCTTGCACTGATCGTGTGTGGTGCAGTGATCGTGGCACTTGTCAAAATGAATCCGGTAGATGTATACAAAGCAATCTGGGATGGAGCCATGGGCTCCGAGCGCCGTATCTGGCAGACGATCCGTGATACGATGATCCTTCTGTGTATCGCGATCGGTCTTGCACCGGCATTCAAGATGAAATTCTGGAACATCGGTGCAGAAGGCCAGATCCTGATCGGTGGAGCATGCTCTGCAGCAGTAATGATCTATGCAGGGGACAAAATGTCACCGATTCTGCTTCTGATCGTAATGTTTATTGCAAGTGCCATTGGCGGCATGATCTGGGGAATGATCCCGGCAGTATTCAAGGCATACTGGAATACCAATGAGACACTGTTCACACTGATGCTGAACTACGTTGCGATGCAGGTCGTTACCTACTGCATTGTTTTCTGGGAAAATCCAAAAGGATCCAATACAGTCGGTATCATCAATCAGGCAACACAGGCAGGATGGCTGCCAGAACTCTTTGGACAGAAATATGGATGGAATGTGCTGATCGTCCTGATCCTGACAGTCGGTATGTTCATCTACCTGAAATACTGCAAACAGGGTTATGAGATCGCTGTAGTCGGTGAGAGTGAAAATACCGCCAGATATGCAGGTATCCATGTAAAGAAAGTCATCATCCGTACCATGGCAATTTCCGGTGCGATCTGCGGTATCGCAGGATTTGTAATTGTCAGCGGCGCGAGCCATACGATCTCTACCGCGACAGCAGGTGGCCGCGGATTTACAGCGATCATCGTTGCGTGGCTTTCCAAATTCAATACCTTTATTATGGTAGCTGTTTCTTTTGGTATCGTATTCATGGATCAGGGTGCTGTTCAGATCGCGACACAGTATGGACTGAACGAGAATGCATCTGATGTAATCCTTGGAATCATTCTGTTTTTCCTGATCGGAGCAGAATTTTTTATCAATTACAGAGTAAAGCGTGCAAAGAAATAGGAGGAAGATGCAATGAGTGTACTGACCATTTTTATTCAAAAAGCAATTGTCCAGGGCATCTGTATTCTGTATGGTGCGCTTGGAGAGATCATGACGGAAAAATCCGGTAACCTGAACCTTGGTATCCCGGGAATCATGTACATGGGAGGTATCGCCGGACTGATGGGAGCCTTCCTTTATGAAAAAGACAATCCGAACCCGAATGCTTTTGTCGGAGTTCTGATATCGTTTGTATGTGCATTTGCATGTGCAATGATCGGTGGACTGATCTACAGTATCCTGACGATCACACTTCGTGTAAACCAGAACGTAACAGGTCTTGCCCTTACCATCTTTGGTACTGGATTTGGTAACTTCTTCGGTGGTTCCATCTCCAAACTTGCCGGTGGTGTCGGACAGATTTCTGTTAAGGTAACAGGAAGTGCCTATACGGCAAAAATCCCTGGCTTATCCAAGATCCCTGTGATCGGACCGATCTTATTTAACTACGGATTTATGACTTATCTCTGTGTGATCGCAGCGATCGCACTGTCATTCTTCTTATTTAAAACGAGAATGGGACTGAACCTCCGTGCGATCGGTGAGAACCCGGGAACTGCAGATGCAGCCGGTATCAACGTTATCAAATACAAATATCTGTCAACCTGTATCGGTGCAGGCCTGGCAGGACTTGGCGGTCTGTATTTCGTAATGGAATACTCCGGTGGAACCTGGACAGATAACGGTTTTGGTGACCGTGGATGGCTTGCAGTCGCACTGGTTATCTTTGCACTGTGGAAACCGCTCAATGCGATCTGGGGAGCATTCCTCTTTGGGGCACTTTACATCCTGTACCTGTATATTCCGGGACTCGGAAGAAGCATGCAGGAAGTATTCAAGGCTCTTCCATATGTCGTAACCATCATCGTTCTGGTATTCACAAGCTTCCGAAAGAAGAAAGAACATCAGCCGCCGGCTGCACTGGGACTTCCGTATTTCCGCGAAGAACGATAAGAATATAGTATTAAATTCATAGAGACACTGATATATTTTTGAAAATGTTTTTCAAAATTGTCAGTGTCTTTATTATTTTCTATTGCATTGTAAGAAAGTTAGTTGTATAATATCTCTCAGATAAAAGAAAATTCTTCGGGGCAGGGTGACTGATTTACAGAAGATCGGAATTCCCTACCGGCGGTATAGTCCGCGACCCGCGTAATGCGGCTGATCTGGTGACTGGCTTACAGAGAGTCAGAATTCCGGAACCGACAGTAAAGTCTGGATGAGAGAAGAACACGAATAATTCATACGTGCTCAGTACCCCGGGAAGATGATTCCGGGGATTTTTTATGCTGCAAAACCGATTTCTTTTTACAAATAAGAGTCGTTTGCCACAGCATAGCGTAGAATTTTCTTTAAAAAAAGATAATTCAAAGGAGAGAGAAGTATGAGTGAACAGGTTTTAAGAAATGGAAATGTAATGCAGAGGAGCCGTACTCGGACGATCACACAGGTTGCGATGCTGGGAGCCCTTGCAGGTATCCTGATGAATTTTGAATTTCCAATTCCGTTCCTGGCGCCGTCTTTCTATCAGCTGGATTTCTCAGAAATCCCGGTACTGGTAGGAGCTTTTGCGATGGGACCGGTAGCAGGTATTTTTATCGAGCTTGTCAAGATTCTGGTGCATCTGGTAACAATGGGAACTGTAACAGCAGGTGTTGGTGATTTTGCAAACTTCCTTTTTGGATGTACATTTGTAGTACCGGCAGGACTGATCTACAGACTCCATAATGTAAAGAGCCGTAAGCATGCAGTTATGGGAATGGCAGCAGGTACAGTACTGACAACAGCAGCAGCCTGCCTGATGAATGCATTTGTTCTTCTTCCGGCATATGGTAAAGCATTTGGTATGCCAATCGAAGCTTTCATCGAAATGGGAGCAGCAGTAAATCATTCCGTAAACAGTCTTCTTGGTTTCGTTGCACTGATCATTGTTCCATTTAACTTATTCAAATATATCCTGATGTCAGTGATCGTGTTCTTTATTTACAAACGAATCCGCGTAGTTCTCAAGGGTGACTGATTCATTCACACCGGAGAACACACAGTATAATATTGCACGGTAGATTTGTGCAGGAAAGAAGGTTCTCTATAATATGGGAAAAATTCATGATGTACAAAAACTTACAGACAACCGTTTCGTCAATCTCTACCATGTAGATGCGACCAGCGTACATAATACACCGGTATCTTATTACGTGGCATCCAGAGCAAAGGACATTCCATCCCTCAAGATGAAGACCGGACGCAATGATCCGGACGGAGTGATCATTTACAGTGTTTACGGCGAGAAGAAGGATAAGGTTGTTCTGATCCGCCAGTACCGCTATGCGCTGGGCGGTTACATCTATGAATTCCCGGCAGGGCTTGTAGAGCCGAACGAGGACTTTCACGAGGGTGCTGTCCGCGAGATGCACGAGGAGACCGGACTGAAACTCGAACCGCTCAAAGTAGACCCGGCTTATGAGAAGCCATACTTTACCACGATCGGCATGACAGACGAATCCTGTGCAACCGTTTATGGCTATGCCAGCGGCGAGATCAGCAAGGCAGCCCAGGAGGACACTGAGGAGATCGAAGTCGTCCTCGCAGACCGCGACGAGGTCAGAAGGATCCTTAAGGAAGAAAATGTTGCCATCATGTGTGCTTACATGCTGATGCATTTTCTGAAGGACGAGGAGCCTTTCGCCTTCCTCAGATAAAATTAAAAAATAATAAAAAGAGTAGCTTGACAAAGCGTTTATGACCATGTTATATTTTGATTGGTTGTAGTGTGTAACTCGATTTAGGAGGCATTAACTATACATAACAAGGAGTGTTTATGTGTATTAGTGCCTTTTTTTTGTATAAAAACACCTACATAATACACATACTCACTTCTTAACAATAAATTTAGGGATGTGCCAAAGGCACAGGAAAAAGGAGTATGTGAAATGAAGGACAAGATTTTCAGTGTTCTGCAGCGAGTGGGACGAAGCTTTATGCTCCCGATCGCAATCCTTCCGGTAGCCGGTCTTCTTCTCGGAATCGGAAGCTCATTTACCAATGCAACCACGATCGAAACGTATCACCTGACAAGTATTCTCGGTGAGGGAACGATTCTGAACGCCCTCCTGATGATCATGAACAA
Organism: Blautia sp. CAG:237; assembly: GCF_000436615.1. Classification (NCBI taxonomy): domain Bacteria; kingdom Bacillati; phylum Bacillota; class Clostridia; order Lachnospirales; family Lachnospiraceae; genus Blautia; species Blautia sp. CAG:237. Next base: position 10,981 of record NZ_FR886712.1, on the reverse strand, counting down.
GGTAGGAAGTGCAGTATTTGACAACCTGCCCCTGATCTTTGCTGTAGGTGTTGCGATCGGTATGGCAAAAAAAGAAAAAGAAGTATCCGCTTTATCAGCAGTTATCGCGTATTTCGTAATGAACACAGCGATCAACGCAATGCTGACCATTACAGGACAGATCCTCGACAACGGCGAGATCGCTGAGTCTGTACTGGAAGGAACCATCACTTCTGTATGTGGTATCCAGTCCCTGCAGATGGGTGTGTTTGGCGGTATTATCGTAGGACTTGGTGTGGCGGCACTCCACAATAAGTTTTACAGGATCCAGCTTCCGAATGCACTGTCATTCTTCGGAGGCACGAGATTTGTACCGATCATTTCCACAATTGTATATATGTTTGTGGGAATTCTTCTTTACTTTGTATGGCCGGTTGTCCAGAACGGAATTTACGCACTGGGCGGACTGGTAACAGGTTCCGGATATGTAGGAACCCTGATCTTCGGACTTATTAAGAGAGCTCTGATCCCGTTTGGTCTGCATCACGTATTCTACATGCCTTTCTGGCAGACAGCCGTAGGCGGTACGATGGAAGTTGCCGGACAGATGGTTCAGGGCGGACAGAATATTTTCTTTGCACAGCTTGCTGATTCTGCAAATATTGCACATTTCAGCGCAGATGCAACCAGATATTTCTCTGGTGAGTTTATCTTTATGATTTTTGGTCTCCCGGGAGCAGCTCTGGCTATGTATCAGTGTGCAAAACCTGAGAAGAAAAAAGCTGCCGGCGGTCTTCTTCTTTCCGCGGCACTTGCATGTATGGCAACAAGTATCACCGAGCCTCTGGAATTCTCCTTCCTGTTTGTTGCTCCGGCACTGTTTGCAGTACAGGTAGTTCTTGCCGGAACTGCATATATGATCGCACATATGCTGAACATTGCGGTAGGACTTACATTCTCAGGCGGACTGCTCGACTTCTTCCTGTTTGGTATCCTTCAGGGAAATGCCAAGACAAGCTGGATGAGAGTAATCCCGGTTGGTATTATTTATTTCTTCTTATATTATTTTATTTTCAAATTCATGATCAAGAAGTTCAACTTCAAGACTCCTGGTCGTGAAGATGATGACACAGAAACAAAACTTTACACAAAGGCCGATGTAAATGCCCGCAGAGAAGCAGGACAGGCAGGAGCAGCAGCTTCTGAAGACGCTGTCAGCGAAGCGATCACAAGAGGTCTTGGCGGTAAGAAAAATATCAGTGATGTCGACTGCTGTGCAACCAGACTTCGTTGTACAGTCAAAGATGCTTCCAGAGTAAACGACGGAATCCTCAAGGCAACAGGAGCATCAGGCGTGGTACACAAAGGACAGGGCGTTCAGGTCATCTATGGGCCAAACGTAACAGTAATTAAGTCAAACCTTGAAGACTATCTGGAAACTGCACCGGATACTTATGCGGAAGCAGAAACTACAGAGAGCGTTCAGGAAACAGCAGACAAGACACAGGAAGCAAAAGAACAGAAGGTCGTAGAGAGAATCGTGATCTCCAGCCCGATCACAGGACTGGCAGCAGATCTTGCTACTGCACCGGACGAAGCTTTTGCTCAGAAAATGATGGGCGATGGTGCCGTTGTAACACCGGAAGATCCGTTTGTACGAGCTCCGGAAGACGGCGAAGTTGCATTTGTTTTTGACACAAAACATGCCATTGGATTCGTGACAGACTCAGGAATCAGTCTGCTGATCCATGTGGGAATCGATACTGTAAAACTGAACGGCGAGGGATTTGAAGCACTGGTAGAAAGCGGTCAGACAGTCAAGAAGGGTGATCCGATGCTCAAGCTGGATCTGGAATACCTGAAAGCGAATGCACCTTCTATCACATCACCGGTTCTTTGTACAGAACTGGAGGATAATCAGAGAATCCATCTGCTGCAGGAGGGTCAGATCAAAGCCGGAGAACCGCTCTTTGAGATCGAGGTTCTTCAGTAAGAACGACCCTGGATGGGGAAGAGACGGATGAAGTACAGGATAGCAAAATTATTAAATCACAATTCTTTTATCGGACTTGAAGGAAATTCAAATCAGGAATGCCTGATCATGGGCAAGGGAGTTGCTTTTGGCAAGAAAGTGGGACAGACGATCGAAGTGCCACAGGATACCAGAGTCTACTCACTCAAAGAACTGACAGAGCGCGGGGATGCCAGAGAGATCATTAATTCAGTTTCTCCGGTATGTCTGGAACTTGCGAATGAAGTGCTCAGAGAAGCAGAGAAGGAATTCGGCAAGGTTGACCGTTCGATCCTTTTTCCGATGGCAGATCATCTTGATTTTGCGATCCGGCGTATCCAGAAGGGAGAGCAGATCAGCAATCCTCTCACGGAAGACATCCGTATCCTGTTTTACAAGGAATACAAGGTGGCTGGCTGTATAGCACCTCTTCTGAAGCAAAAACTTCAGATAGAGCTTGATGAACATGAGACGGGTTATATCGCCCTTCATGTTCACTCAGCCATTGTAGATGAAAAGGTTTCACAGGCCATGGAGATCGCCCGGACTGTCCGGGAATGTATTTCTCTTGTTGAGAAAGAAACAGGCAATTCCATCGATGTGATGTCACTGGCATATAACCGTCTGATGAACCATGTACGTTACATGGTGGCAAGAACGATTCACGGTGAGAAACTCAAGATGAATCTGAACGAATATATGTCCGTGAAGTTCCCGGAGGCATTTGATGCAGCCGAGAGGATCTGTCATGAGATGGAGAAGCGTCTGGGACTGCCGATGCCGGATATCGAGATCGGCTACCTGGCAATGCATCTGGAGCGCATGCTGGACAGTGAGACCGAATAAAAATGTTTATTAATAAAAATATATAAAGAAGAGGAGAAAAACAACATGAAAACATTCGAGTACACAATCAAAGACGAACTGGGAATCCACGCAAGACCGGCAGGACTTCTTGTAAAAGAAGCAAAGAAGTATGAGTCCGAGTGCACAATCACAAAAGACGGCAAAACAAAGAAACTTACACAGCTTATGATGCTGATGTCCCTCGGTGTAAAACAGGGCGAAACTGTAACTGTAACAGCTGAAGGTGCTGACGAAGACGCTGCAATTGCAGGCCTCAAAGAATTCTTCGAAGCAAATCTGTAATCAGTCCGATCCAAAACCTGGAATGGGTATAACATAACAGTAATGCAGGAGGAAGTAAGGATGCAGTGTTTTCAGGGAAAATCTGTTTATAAAGGAATAGCTATGGGACCGATCGTGGTTCTCAAGAAAGATGATTATCAGGTCAAAAGAACCAGGATCGAAGACCCGGAAGCAGAAGTGAAGCGTGTGGATGCTGCACTGGAGAAATCCAAAGAGCAGCTCCAGAAATTATATGACAAGGCAGTCAAAGAAGTTGGTGAGGCCAGCGCAGCCATTTTTGAAGTACATCAGATGATGCTTGAAGATGATGATTATCTGGAAGCGATCCAGAATACCATCTGCACAGAGCAGGTCAATGCAGAGTATGCCGTAGCAACAACCGGTGACAATTTTGCAGAGATGTTCGCATCTATGGATGACGATTACATGAAAGCGCGTTCCGCAGATATCAAGGATATCTCCGAGCGTCTTGTACGTAACTTAAGCGGACAGGAGGACACAGATTTAAGCTCTATCGATCCGTCTGTGATCGTAGCTGATGACTTAAGCCCAAGTGAAACTGTTCAGATGGACAAGGATAAGATTCTTGCATTTGTGACTGTTCATGGTTCTACCAACTCTCATACAGCGATCCTTGCCCGTATGATGAACATTCCGGCTCTGATCGGTGTTCCGATGGATCTTGATGAACTTAAGACCGGTATGACAGCAGTCGTAGATGGCTTCGAAGGAACCGTTACCTTTGATCCGGACGAGGAGATCAAAGCACAGACTGAGAAGAGAATGGAAGAAGAAGCAGAGAAACTCAAACTTCTTCAGGAATTAAAAGGCAAAGAAAACGTAACCTTAGATGGACACAAGATCAACATCTATGCGAACATCGGAAGTGTTGGTGACATCGGTTATGTCCTCGAGAATGATGCCGGCGGAATCGGTCTTTTCCGAAGCGAATTCCTTTATCTTGGAAGAAACGACTTCCCGACAGAGGAAGAGCAGTTCCAGGCTTACAAGCAGGCAGTACAGATGATGGCTGGCAAGAAAGTTATCATCCGTACCCTTGATATCGGTGCTGACAAACAGGTAGATTATTTCAACCTCGGAAACGAAGATAACCCGGCTCTGGGATATCGTGCGATCCGTATCTGCCTGACACAGCCGGATATCTTTAAGACACAGCTCCGTGCACTTCTCCGTGCCGCTGTTTATGGAAATCTTTCCATCATGTATCCGATGATCACTTCCACAGAGGAAGTAAAGAAAATCTATGAGATCGTAGCAGAAGTAGAAGCAGAGCTCAAAGAGCAGGAGATCCAGTACAAACTTCCTGAACAGGGAATCATGATCGAAACTCCTGCAGCAGCGATCATCAGCGATAAGCTTGCTGAGATGGTTGACTTCTTCAGTATCGGAACCAACGACCTGACCCAGTACACCCTTGCTCTTGACCGTCAGAATGCGAAACTGGATGACTTCTATAATCCTCATCACGAAGCAATCCTCCGCATGATCCAGATGGTCGTAGACAACGCACACAAATGCGGCAAATGGGCAGGAATCTGCGGCGAACTTGGTGCAGATGCAACCCTTACCGAGCAGTTTGTATGCATGGGCGTAGACGAGCTTTCCGTAGCTCCGTCCATGATCCTCAAACTTCGTAAGATCGTCCGCGAGATGAAAAAAGTGGAAGATTGATCAATAGTGTGGAAAAACAGACTCTCGTCTGACACGGCGAGGTGGATAAAACACCTCGCGTGCCGGGCGGGAGTTTTTTGTTTGCGAAATAAGAAAAAATGAAAATGAAAACCGTTTTCATATTGACACATCATCAGAATGTGCTATAATATGAAAACGGTTTTCAATTTGTATAAAAATATCAGATATAGATTTGTTTGCCGGGCATTCCGGCGGAAGGAAGATATTATGGGAAGTAAAGCACCTTATCAGACAAAGCAGATGGCACAGCTTTTATCATATCTCAGGACCGTGGAGGGAACACATGTGACGGTCGCAGATGTCTGTCTGCATTTTAAAGAACAGGGAATTACGATCGGAACAACGACAGTTTACCGCAATCTGGAGAGGATGGTGGAACAGGGGCTGGTCGCCAAATACAATGTGGACGGGACGAGCAGTGCCTGTTTTGAATATCTCGGAGCAGAGGAACACTGTCACAAGACATCCTGTTTCCACTGCAAATGTGAGAAATGTGGAAAACTGATCCATCTTCACTGTGAGGATGTGGTTAAACTGGAACAGCATCTGATGGAGAGCCACGGATTCCAGATGGACCCGTGCAGGACAGTTTTTTACGGAATCTGCGAGGACTGCCGGAAATCCGAAGCAGTTCATATCAAAGGAAAATAAGCAGATAATAATTATAGAAGAAAAGGAGCAGACCAATGAAAAAATGGATCATGAGTTCGCTGGCGATCCTGCTGGGAATCTTAAGTATCAGCATTCCTCTGGCGGGAGTGCGTACAGCGGAAGCAGGAACAACAGAGGACTCAGGCAAAAAATTAAAGATCGTGACCACCATTTTTCCAGAATACGACTGGACACGGGCAGTTCTTGGAGACCGGGAGGCGGATGTCGACCTGACCATGCTTCTTGATAATGGAACAGACCTTCACAGTTTCCAGCCGGCAGTGAAGGATATCATGAAAGTATCAAGCTGCGACCTTCTGATCTATGTGGGCGGCGAGTCCGACCAGTGGATCGAGGATGCTCTGGAATCGGCTCAGAATAAGGATATGAAGACAATCAATCTGATGGAAGTTCTCGGCGATACCATCAAGGAAGAAGAAAAAGTTGAGGGCATGCAGGAAAGTGGCCATGGACATGAAGACGAGGATGAGAAGGAATACGATGAGCATGTCTGGACATCCCTCCGAAATGCGTCAGTGATCTGTGGCATCATCGCGGAGACACTTGAAGAGATGGACCCTGAAAATAAAGATGTCTATGCATCCAACGCAGCGGCTTATCAGGAAAAACTTTCTGATCTGGATACAGAATACCAGAATACAGTGGACAGCGCGAAACAGAACACACTTCTCTTTGCAGACCGCTTTGCATTCCGCTATCTGGTGGATGATTACGGACTGAATTATTATGCAGCCTTTTCCGGCTGTTCCGCGGAGTCTGAGGCAAGTTTCAAGACAGTGACATTCCTTGCCGAAAAGCTGGATGAACTGGGACTTAAAACCGTGCTGACCATCGAGAAATCAGACGACCGGATCGCGCAGACCGTGATCGAAAACACCGAGACGAAAGATCAGAAGATACTGGAACTGAACTCCATGCAGTCGATCACTTCTGATGAGATCGCAGATGGCGTAACGTATCTTTCCGTGATGGAAGATAACCTGAATGTGCTGAAAGAGGCACTGAATTAATGGATGATCGCAGATGGAAAACAGATCCATCTGCTTGAGATAACAAACTGTCCATGACAGGAGGGACAACAATGGCGCAGCTTACATGCAAAAATCTTACACTTGGATACGATAACCGGGCGATCCAGGAAGATCTGAATTTCTCCATCGACGCAGGTGATTACCTCTGCATCGTAGGAGAAAACGGTTCCGGTAAATCTACATTAATGAAAACACTTCTCCATCTGCAGCCGCCGATCAGCGGCACGATCGAACTGGGAGACGGACTTAAGAAAAACGAGATCGGATATCTCCCACAGCAGACCCTGGTGCAGAGGGATTTCCCGGCATCAGTGCGGGAGATCGTTCTGTCCGGATGCCAGAGCCGCTGCGGACTGCGACCATTTTATAACAAAGAAGAAAAGCGTGTTGCACAGAAAGCAATGGAAAAAATGATGATCCAGGATCTTGCCGATCATTGCTACAGAGAGCTTTCCGGCGGGCAGCAGCAGAGAGTCCTTCTCGCAAGAGCACTCTGTGCAGCACAGAAGATCCTTCTTCTCGATGAGCCGGTCTCCGGTCTGGATCCACGAGTGACCGCAGAGATGTATCAGCTTATCAAGGATCTGAATAAGAAAGATGGAATTACGATCATTATGATCTCACACGACATTGCGGCGGCAGTAAAATATGCAACACATATCCTGCATATCGGAGAGCACTGCTTCTTCGGTACCAAGAAACAATATCTCGAAAGCAGTCTGGGCAAAGCATTCACCGGACAGGAAGGGGAGGAATAAGATGTTTGAGACACTTCATATGTATTTTCAGTATCCGTTCGTGCGCTACGCACTGATCGTAGGTGTACTGATCGCACTGTGCTCCTCCCTTCTGGGCGTGACACTGGTATTGAAGAGATTTTCTTTCATCGGTGACGGACTTTCCCATGTGGCATTTGGTGCCATGGCAATTGCGTCCGTACTGAACATCACCAACAATATGCTGTTCATCCTTCCGGTGACTGTGATCTGTGCGATCCTGCTTCTCCGTGCAGGACAGAACACAAGGATCAAGGGAGATGCGGCGATCGCAATGATCTCCGTCGGTGCGCTGGCGATCGGTTATCTTCTGATGAATCTTTTTTCTACAAGTCCGAATATTTCAGGGGATGTGTGCAGTACGCTGTTTGGCTCCACTTCCATCCTGACCCTGACAAAAGGCGAGGTATGGCTGTGCGCGATCCTCTCTATCGTAGTTGTGGCGATTTTTATCTTATTTTATAACAAGATCTTTGCAGTGACATTCGACGAAAACTTCGCAAAAGCGACCGGAACCAGGGCGAATGCCTATAATCTTCTGATCGCGGTTGTGATCGCAGTGATCATTGTTCTGGCAATGAATCTGGTTGGATCACTTTTGATCTCAGCACTGGTGATCTTCCCGGCACTTTCTGCGATGAGATTATTCAAATCTTTCCGCTCTGTGACGATCAGTGCGGCGGTGATGTCTGTGATCAGTGCAACTGCCGGAATCCTGATTTCAATTTTGGCAGGAACGCCGGTCGGATCTACGATCGTGGCAGTGGATATTGCAGTATTTCTGATTTCTTATGGTATTGGAAGAATCACAGGAAGATAAATTGTTTATAGTAATAAAATATCTCAGTCAGAGCCGAAACTCCAACTGAGATATGGATGAACAGATATGGAATTGTTGATAGCGGAATGCTTGCAGAAACCGATCAGATTTCTACGAGGATTCCGTGTTCTTTATCATAACGGCAGTATTTGCCATGCTCAGAGATAAACGGCTGATAGGTATCTGTACGTGTGTCTTTGACATAAACAACACCAGTCGCGATCATCTGCACGAGAGAAAATCTCTTGCTGAGGCTTGAAATCCACGCATAAGTCTTGTTATCACCGGAATCAGCAGCGAGAAGGCTGTAACCGCCTTCACATGGTTTCAGAGAGAAGTAGATCTTCTCTGGTTTGGTACTCTCGGTGAAGACCTGGCTGGTTATGTAAGAGGAGAAATTTTTCTTTACAAATGCCTGGAAAGAATGCAGTGTATAAACCTCTCCACTGACTTCATCCGTAATTCTGTCCCCGCGCTCCAAACGGTTCTTGATCAGTGTCAGGACCTCGATTGTCCAGTTGATAAAAGAAATACTGCTGTAGCTCATGCTTTCCTGAAGCTGATCGATCAGTTTCTTTGACAAAACATTTGATTTCGTCGCCTCGTTAAAAAGTTCTTCGTTCATAAAATACACCCTCCGTCATAGTTTTTACGTTCCAATTGATATTTTTTATTATAAATTGATATTGTGCAAAAAGCAATGAAAAACCATTAAAATAGAATGAAAATTATGTAAAACTCACATATCATGAATTGTACAAAATGCAACACACCACGGGATCTGGGGAAACTCAGGTCCCATTTTTGTTGCCAAAAAGCAGGGAATCGGATAGAATAATAACAAATACTAAAAAATGTTTTGGATGTTTAACAGGACGGATATTTAATGAAAGAAACAGAGAAAAAACAGACGCATTTTTTGCGTATTGCAATGATGGTCCTTACGACGATACTGATCGTATTATTTTTTATGATCATGTCTATGGTGGGCAAGATCCAGGGAACGGCCCGTGTCATTAACTATGCGGGACTGGTGCGCGGCGGCACGCAGCGTATGGTCAAGCTGGAGATTTCCGGGGAGCCGCAGGATAAGATGTATGAGACGATCTCGTCCTATATTGAAGGACTGCGCTATGGAAGTGACAAGTTGAATTTTGTGCGTCTTGCGGATAAGAATTTTCAGAACAAGATGGACGAGCTTGCACAGTGTTTTGAAGAAGAACTCAGAAGTGAACTTCTCCTTGTCAGGGAAAAAGGTTACGAGAACACCGATATTATTTCGAAGAGCGAGCATTTTTTCCAGATTTGTGACGAGGCGGTCAGCTACGCGGAAGTTTATTCCCAGAAAAAAGCCACAGCCCTGGATAAACTGGAAAAAGTAGTTTTGGCGGATATCCTGGGCCTGGTTCTGATCATCGGAACAGAACTTGTCAAGGCAGTCCGTTTTGCCGCACAGAACAGGATCCTTCAGAAAAAAGTCTACCTCGATGAAGCAACCGGGCTTCCAAACAAGAATAAATGTGAGGAGATCCTTAATGCTCCAGATCCGATCCCGGCAGATGAACTGGTTGCGATGTGCGTATTTGACCTGAATAATCTGCGAACGATCAACAATAATCTTGGTCATGACAAAGGTGACGAATACATCCGTTCTTTTGCAATACAGCTTCGCGAGGCTGTCCCGGAGGAATTTTTTGCAGGGCGTGACGGCGGTGATGAGTTTATAGCTGTCCTTAAGGGACTTGACCACAATGGTGTTCGGGAATGTCTTCAGAATATCAGGGATCATGCGGCAGAATACTCCCGCAAAAATCCGGAAATGCCGATCAGTTATGCGGCAGGTTACGCATTGTCGAGTGATTTCGACGGCTGTACTATGAGAGACCTGTTCCGTTTTGCGGACAAAAACATGTACATTGACAAGAATAGGGCAAAGATGGAAGAAGCGGCAGCGAAGCAGAAGATGAATATTCAGATCCTTGAGAACATCTCTGCACAGGGCTATGAATTTTCGAGCTGCATGTACTGTGATGCTTTGCTGGATCAGTATTATGTGCTGAGATCCAGTTCGAAATTTTTCCTTGCAGATGACGGAAGTTACTCCGGTGCCGTTGAGCAGATCATACAGGAACTTTCTACAGAGGAGAACAGGAAAGATCTCCGTCTTCAGCTTCAGATCGAATACCTGAGCGAGCATCTGACAAAAGATTCCGGGAAATTTGAGCTTCCATATCAGTATCAGTACGGCGAAAATGTGTACCGTGGCAGAATGACGCTTCTGTATCTCAACGGGACAGAGGATGGACGACTGCATCATTTTATCCTGGGATTTGAGACTTTCCAGAACCGAAATGAGAACGAGGCGAACGAAAAACACCGGCTGGCACGTTATTACGAGCAGCTTCGGCAGTCGATCGTGGAGAATGGAAACTACGCGGAGGCACTTTTGCAGACAGCACATTCTGTCTATACAGTAGACCTGACGAATGACAGGCTGGAGAGTGCTTTTTATCATACGAAATCAAAAAAAATTACTTTTGAGGTTCAGACACCATGTTCTTACGATGATTATTGCAGCGAGCGCAGAGCCTATATAACAGAAGACACCATGGAAAATTACCGTATCGTGGATTCTTCTTCCAAGCTTCTTCAGCGATTTGAGACGGGTTCTAGGCAGGTAACAGTGGAATACCGCGAAAAGAGTGATGATAACGCTCTTGTCTGGCTCCAGAAAACCGTTCTGATGTCCAGAGACACCGTATATGACTCAAAGACCAACAAAGAAAGTACAGTAGTATTTCATCCTTTAATTAACTCGACTTTTTGACAG